>NZ_JBEXUS010000061.1:0-47886 GCF_040614455.1 Nocardia sp. NPDC005978 | reverse complement strand
ACTAATACAACACGACCCCCCCCCCCAACTCGGCGGGCCTGACCGGGCGTTCGTGCGCGGGGCCCCCCCCCCCCGCCCGGGACCCCAACCGCCCCCCAACCCCCGCGCGCACCGCCGCGGCGCGCCGCGAGCCGGGGGCCTCACCGTACGCCTGCACCAGCCGCAGGCCGAAGGCCTCGTAGTCGTCTGCGGTCAGGTAGCCGTCGCCGGTGACGTCGAGCAGGTCGAAACCGCTTCGGGCGCCGTAGGTTTGCGCGACGGTATGCGGTGCGGCGGCCATGTGCGCGTTCGCCCAGGCGAGCATTTCCCCGGTGGGAGCGGCCAGCATGCGCGTGTGATCGGCCCCGATGCACGTCACGAATTCCAAGGTGGTGCCCGCGCGGAGCAGTTCCGCGGCGAACTGTTCCACCACCGCCATGGGCAGCACCGCGTCCTCGGTGCCGGCGGCCAGCAGCACCGGGCGGTCGAAGCGGGCGGTGGGCACCCGGCAGGCGTGCAGCATGGCGTCCAGCCCTGGGCGACCGGTCAAACCGGTGGTGCCGATGTCCTGATTGGTGAGAACCGCTACGGCGTAATGGATATCGCGCACGGGCGCGGTTTCGGCCAGCGCGATGAGCCGCTGCCCGAGGCCGGTCATGAAGTCCTGGGTGGCGAGCCCGCGCGTGGTGCGCAGCCCGGCCAGCAGATACGGCAGGAACAGGGTCACCGGTGCGGAGTCGGCCGCGGTCTGCAGCCCGACGATCATCGGCACCTCGACCGGCGGGGCCAGCGCCACCGTGCCCCGGAAGTCCAGTTCCGGAGCGTATTTGGTGGCCATGAGCCCGGTGAACAGCGCGGCGTGCCCGCCCTGGGAGAACCCGACCGCCATCCACCGCGGGCTCAGCGGGTGATCGAGTTGCCTTGCCGCGCGCACGATGTCGACCACGTCGTCCGCGACGGCCTCGCCGTTGAAGTACGGATGCGGGCCGGGAGAGGCCAAGCCCTCGTAATCGGTGACGGTGACGAAGTATCCGGCCTGCAGCCAGGCGGCGACGTGGCGGCTCTCGGGCCGGGACAGCCCGGCGACCGAGGGCGCGGTGCCGTCGGACAGCCCGGTGGTGCCGTGCGCGTAGCCGATGACCGGCCAGCCGCCGCCGGGCGGCTCGCCCTCGGGTGCGAAAACCGAGCCGGTCATGATGCGCCCGGCCCCGTCGTAGCCGACGCCCTGGTACCAGACCCGGTATCCGGCGGCGGTGTGCGCGGGCCACATGCGGGGCGGGAGTTCCGCACTGCGGACGAGCGTCCCGGCTCGGTGGGCGGTGCCGACATCCACCGGATTCGCCGTCATCGTCATCGTCCGCTCCGTCCCGTGGCCGGTTCGCTGAACAACTCTGGGGTAGTGCGATCGTGCAGGGGAATTCTAGAGCGCCGGGCTATCTCCCAGCGGCAAGATTGCTCCGGTCGTATTCCGTTCGACCCCATCGGCCTGTACTGTCCCAGACAATAAAGGGAAGTATCGGGCGAACCGGTACGGATCGAGGAGTCGGGTTGGCCAGGAAACGCGTTCGTGAACGATCCCCGCTGGAGTTCCTGTCGGACCTCCTGGATCCCGGCCGCCTGCCCGCGAGCGTCGACGACAGCGCCGGGTACCTGGATCTCTTGGCCGCGCAGGGGTCGGCCGAGCGATCTCTGGCCCAGGTCGCCATGGAGAATCCGGTGCTCGCCCGGATCTACGAGGGGCTGTGGCGGCCCATGTTCACCCGGGCCTTCAGTTTCGGCGGCCCGGGCACCAAGCGGTACACCGACCGGGTCCTGGCCGAGCTGTCCCCATCCGGTGCCGGCCTGGTGCTGGACGTGGCCTGCGGGCCGGGGCTGCACACCCGCGCATTCGCGGCGAACCTCGGCTCGGACGGGCTGGCGGTCGGGCTCGACGTCTCCGTGCCCATGCTGACCCAGGCGGTGCGCGATTCGCGTGCCGAGCGGGTCGCCTTCCTGCGCGCCGATGCCCACGCGATTCCGTTCGCGGACAAGACGTTCGACTCGGTGAGCTGCCTGGCCGCGCTGTATCTGATCCCCGCGCCGCACGAGGTGATCGAGGAAATGATCCGGGTGCTCAAACCCGGCGGCAAGCTGGCGATCTTCACGACGGTGGACGAGAAACTGACCCGGATCCCGCTGGTGAAGCCCGTCCTGGCCGCGGCGAGTGGCATTCACATCTTCGGCCGGGACGAGATCACCGCGCGGCTGCGGCGGGCCGGGTTCGCCGAGGTGAACCAATTCATCAGCGGCCAGGGACAATTCGTCATCGCCACCAGGTGATCGGTCCGGTGCGCGCGGGAGCGCCGCCGACCGGCCGGAGACGCGCGAAACGGAGATTCGCCGGAAATCGGATCGGCTCGAGGGATGATCGGCACCGTGTCCAATGATTCGAGCGGCCCCGATATCAAGCCCCGCAGTCGCGACGTCACCGACGGACTGGAGAAGACCGCCGCGCGCGGCATGCTGCGCGCGGTCGGCATGGGTGATGCCGACTGGGGGAAATCGCAGATCGGGGTGGCGTCCTCGTGGAACGAGATCACACCCTGCAACCTCTCGCTGGACCGCCTGGCCACCGCCGGCAAGGAGGGTGTGTTCAGCGCGGGCGGCTATCCCATGCAGTTCGGCACCATCTCGGTGTCCGACGGCATCTCCATGGGCCACGAGGGCATGCACTTCTCCCTGGTGTCGCGCGAGGTGATCGCCGACAGCGTGGAGACGGTCATGCAGGCCGAGCGCCTGGACGGTTCGGTCCTGCTCGCGGGCTGCGACAAATCCCTGCCCGGCATGCTGATGGCCGCGGCCCGGCTGAACCTGGCGAGCGTGTTCCTGTACGCGGGCTCGATCCTGCCGGGCATCGCGAAGATGACCGACGGCACCGAGCGTGAAGTGACCATCATCGACGCCTTCGAGGCGGTCGGGGCGTGCTCGCGCGGGCTCATGAGCCGCGCGGACGTCGACGCCATCGAACGCGCCATCTGCCCCGGTGAGGGCGCGTGCGGCGGCATGTACACCGCCAACACCATGGCCAGCGCGGCCGAGGCCATGGGCATGTCGCTGCCGGGCAGCGCCGCCCCGCCCGCGACCGACCGCCGCCGGGACGGCTACGCCCGCCGCAGCGGCGAGGCGGTCGTGGAATTGCTGCGCCGCGGCATCACCACCTCGGACATCCTGACCAAGGAGGCGTTCGAGAACGCGATCGCGGTGGTGATGGCCTTCGGCGGTTCCACCAACGCGGTGCTGCATCTGCTGGCCATCGCGCACGACGCGAACGTCGATCTGACACTGGACGATTTCGCCCGGGTCGGCAGGCGCGTGCCGCACCTGGCGGACGTGAAGCCCTTCGGCAAGCACGTGATGACCGACGTGGATCGCATCGGCGGCGTGCCGGTGATGATGAAGGCGCTGCTGGATGCGGGTCTGCTGCACGGTGATTGCCTCACCGTGACCGGTCGCACCGTGGCGCAGAACCTCGCCGACATCGCGCCGCCGGATCCGGACGGCAAGGTGGTGCGGGCGATGAACTCCCCGATTCATCCCACCGGCGGCATCACCATCCTGCACGGCTCGCTCGCCCCCGGCGGCGCGGTGGTCAAGTCCGCCGGATTCGATTCGGACGTATTCACCGGCACCGCACGGGTTTTCGATCGTGAGCGCGCCGCCATGGATGCCCTCGAGGACGGCACGATCACCGCGGGCGACGTGGTGGTCATCCGGTACGAGGGCCCCAAGGGCGGTCCGGGCATGCGCGAGATGCTCGCCATCACCGCCGCCATCAAGGGCGCGGGCCTGGGCAAGGACGTGCTGCTGCTGACCGACGGTCGCTTCTCCGGCGGCACCACCGGCCTGTGCGTCGGGCACGTGGCCCCGGAGGCGGTCGACGCCGGGCCCATCGCCTTCGTGCGCGACGGCGATCAGATCCGCCTGGACGTGGGCGCGGGCACCCTCGACCTGCTGGTCGACAAGGAGGAACTCGACCGGCGCGCCGAGGGCTGGAACCCGCTGCCGCCCCGCTACACCCGGGGCGTGCTGTCGAAGTACGCGCGGTTGGTCGGTTCGGCGTCGTTCGGTGCGGTCTGCGACTAGAGCCGGGCCGCTGTGGCTGGGTCCTGCCGTACCGCTTGGCGGTCCGGGTACGGGCTGACGGGCTGACGGGCCGATGAGCTGACGGGCCAACGGGCTGCTGAGCTGACGGGCGGCGGCCAACGGGCTGATGAGCTGACGGACGGGGGCTGACGGGCGGTGGCCGACGGGCGGGGGCCGACGGGCGGCGGCCAACGAGTGGTGGGCGATGCCCCCCAACTGACCGGCTCAGGGCCGCCGAGCCGGTGGGCCGCCGAGCCGGTGGTTGTCAGGCGACCAGACGCAGGTGGGCGCGGGCCGGGGTGGTCGGCCCGCCCGCCCGGGTCAGCAGCCGGGTCAGCGCCTCGGCCACCCGGGCGGGCTGTTCGAGGATCACCGAGTGGCCCGCGCCCGGGATGAGCACCAGGTCCGAGTAGTCGACCGCGGCGGCCATGGCGACCGAATGCGACGGCGGGGTCATCGGGTCGGCGGACCCGCACAGCACCAGGGTCGGGATCCGCGACAGGGCGGCCAGGACGTGGGTGCGGTCGTAGTCGGTGAACGCGCGCAGGAAGCTCGCCATCGTGACCACCGAGGTCTCGTTGTGCATGGCGTTGGCCAGACTCAGCAGCCGCGGGCCCACCGCACGCCCGTCGGCGGCGCCGCGCACGATCGGCGCGAAAGCCTTGCGCGCCAGATGTTTCGCGTACTGCATGGGGTGCGGCGCCCAGCGCACGGCGGCCTGGAACAGGGTGATGAGCGGGTGGCGCAGCAGTCTGCCGAAGCCGGACTCGGCCAGCCCGTTCGCCGCGGTCGCGATGAGCGCGACGCCGGCGATCCGGTCGCCGATCTCGTGCGCGTGCTGGCTCAGGTAGGTCAGCACCGTCATGCCGCCCATGGAATGGCCCACCAGCACGATCGGCCCGGTGGGCGCGACGGTCTCGAGCACCGTGCGCAGGTCCGCGCCGAGTTGTTCGAGGTTGTAGGTGCGATGGGCGGCCGCACCGGACGCGCCGTGCCCGCGGTGGTCGTAGCAGATGACCCGGGCGCCCGGGTACTGCCGCAGCAGCTCGTCGCGGACGCGGGTCCAGGTCTGAGCGCGCTGGCAGTGCCCGTGCAGCAGCACGACCGTGAGTTCCGCGTGCGCCGGGCCGTACTCGTGTACGGCCAGTTCCACGCCGTCCGCGGTCGAGACCGGGACACGACGTTCCGCCGTCGCGGCGATCGTGCTGGACTTCGACATCGGGGTTCTCCGGTCTGCTCGGTGGTGTCTCCACTGTCCATCGGATTCGGTCCCGGCTCGAGGGGCCCGAGTGGTGGGGTGTGTCCTCCGAGGGGTGGCGAATTCACACCCGGGGGTGGGGTCCGGTTGCAGAAATATGATGACCGGTCTACTGTTTTCGGCATGGGAAAGAAGGGCGCCGAGACGCGCTGCCGGCTCCTGGCGGCGGCGCGCTCGCTCGTCGAATCGCACGGCTACTACGGAACGGGTCTCAATCAGATCCTGGAAATCAGTGGCGCGCCGCGTGGTTCGCTGTACTTCCACTTTCCCGGCGGCAAGGACCAGATCATTTCCGAGGCCATCGCGGAGTCGGCGGCCGAGATATCGGCGGTCATCGAGACCGCCGAGGCCGCGGACGCGCGGGGGTATCTCGAGCTGCTGGTCGAGTTGCTCGGGGAGCGCCTGGAATCCTCGGGCTGGACGGCGGGCTGCCCGGTGGCCGGTGTCGCCCTGGATGTGACACCCGCCAATGGTGCTGTGCAGCAGTCGTGTTCGGCCGCGTACTCCGAATGGGAGAAGCTGCTGCGTGACCGCCTGACCGACTACGGGCACCCCGAACCCGAGCGCCTGGCCACCGCCGCGCTGGCGCTCATGGAGGGCGGGCTCATTCTGAGCCGAGCCCATCGCGACCGGGGACCGCTGCGCCGTATCGCGGGGACCCTCGACACCCTCGTCTGACCTACTTCCATCTCGGCCGCCGACGCGCGGCCATTTCTTCGACCCAAGAATATGTAAATCGGTCTACTGAAAGTGATTGCCATGACCCACGCCGACTCCATCGTCTTCGGCGCCGCCGGATTCATCGGCCGCTCCCTGGTCGCCGAACTGCTGCGCGACGGTCACACCGTCGTGGCCGCGGTGCGCGCGGGCAGCGGGGACCGGCTCACTTCCTGGCTCGCCGAGCAGGGCGCCGACCAGCGCGCACTTCTCGTGGCCACGGCCGACATCACCGCACCGAATCTCGGCCTCACCGCGGACTTTCACGGCATCCGCGACGTCTACAACACCGCCGCGCTCATGAAGTTCGGCCTCGATGCCGAACGCGCGCAACGGGTCAACCTCACCGGTGCGCTGGACGTGGCGCGCTGGGCGAGCAGGCAGCCGGAACTGCGCCGCCTCATCCACATCAGCGGCTACCGGGTCACCGCCGAAGGCGGCGCCGAGGCCGACTATCGCGCCGGGGCGTACGAGGCGTCGAAAACCGAGGCCGACCGGGCCTTACGCGAACTCGCTCGGCAGCTGGGCGTACCGCTGACCGTGGCCAACCCGGCGTCGGTGCTCGGGCCCGGGCAGTACTTCGGCCTCTCCGATCTGGTGGATCAACTCTGGCGGGGACAGTTGCCCGCCCTGCCGGGACGTCGCGATTCCTTCGTTCCCATAGTCGGAATCGACTATGTGGCACGGTTTCTGGCCCGCGTTGCCACGCTGCCCGAGACCGCGGACCGGGCCTACACCCTGCTCGACCCCGCCACCCCCGACCTGCCGGACCTGATCCGCCTCATCGCCGCGCACCTGGGCGTGCGGGCTCCACGCCTGCGGATCCCGGTGCCGGTGCTGCGCGCACTGCCGCGCGTGCTGACCGGGGCCGAACCGGAATCGCTGGGGTTCATCTCCGGCGATCGATACGACACGAGCGCCGCCGACGCGGTGGCCCGAACCCTGGGCATCGAGCACCGGCCGTTCGCGGATGTCCTGCGCGACTGGGCGGACGGCGTGGTCGCCACCCGTAACGGGGTGATCCCCGAGCGAACCGGGTCCGGGTTCCGGGACGGAACCTGGGTGTCCGGCGACGCTGCCGATCCGGAGTACGTTCTCTTGCACGGACTTCCGCTGGACAGCGACTCCTGGGATGGAGTGACGAAAGCTCTTGCCGCCCGGACGCTTTCGGCGGACCTGCCCGGCTTCGGCCGCTCGGCTCCCCGTCCCGGCTCCCTCGGCGACTGGCTCGGCGAGCTGATGGCCCCGGTCCGCACCCGCCCGGTCCTGGTCGGCCACTCCCTCGGCGCGGCGGCCGCGGTCGACTACGCCGAGCGCCACCCCGATCGGGTCTCCCGCGTGGTCCTTATCTCCCCGTTCTTCCTCCAGAAACGCGCCCCCTGGACGCTGCGCAACCCCCTGACGGCCCGGGTCCTGAAACGCCTGCCCGCCTCGAAACTGGCAGCGCAACTGGACATCTCGAACGGCTCCGCAACCGCGAGCGCGCATGCGGCGCTGCGCCGCCCCGGTGCGGCCGCGCGCGTGGTTTCCGCCTTGTCGGCGGTGAGCGCCCCGGCCTACCGCACCGATATGGCGACCCGCCTGTCCCGCCTGCGGGTCCCGGTGCTGATCATCCACGGCGCCCAGGAGCCCCTCCTGGTTTCCACCATGCACCCCGTCGTGGCCGTGCCGGGCGCAGGGCACAATCCCCACATCACACACCCGGAGTTGATCGCCGGTCTCGTGGCCGAGCCAGCGCCTGTCTCCGGCTGAGGCCGGGCTTCCTGATCCGCACGCCGGCCCCCTGTCGCACGGCCCGCGCTGCCTGATCGGCCGGTGCCGCCGCGCACGGTCCCAGCCGGTGGCGCAGCGACCACCACCGCCATCCCGCCGTAGCGCCCGCGCGAGGCGGGACCGACAGGCTTGCCGGTCGCGGGCCCGTTCGCGCCGCCCACGACGAGCAGCCCGTCGATGCAGCTCACCTTCGACACCGACGGCTTCGCGAATCGCGGACCACCTGCTGCATCGCACGGGGCCGGGCCCGGAAACGTGACCGGTTGCGAGCCGCGCGGGCGGTGCGTCACACACTTACCCCGCCTGCGGTGATCGGACGTGGCGGGGCGAGTGATGTGCCTATCGGTGAGCGGGCCTGCTCAGCGGCAGACGACGTCGACGATCTGCTGGGCGACCGGGGCGATGGGGCTCGCCTTGCCGCCGGTCGCCTCGATCAGGAACACGAGGGGGTAGGCCACGATCGAGCAGACCGGGGACGGCGGCGGTGGGGTCGCCTGCGCGGTCGCGGCGCCGGTGATCAGCGCACCGGTGGTCAGGACGCCGGCGATGCCGGTGGTGGCGAGCAGCTTGCGCATATCGATACCTCACTTCGTGGTCGAACTTGCTTGGGCACCCTCGGGATTCGTGGTCGCGGCGAGCGCGGCCACCGTGGTGATGTACGTCCGCTTATAGATAGCTGAACATTCGCTGTTACGGCTTCCGTGCCGATTCTCGGAGATGTGCGCAGCGCCACTCGTAACCGCTGGTCAAGTGCACGAACGCGGTTCGGCGATCTTGTGCTCATGCCCGATCGACGCCCGCCGCGCCGGCGAATCGACGAAACCGCGGGAATTCCGCCGTGTGATCGTGGGGTTGCCTTGACGTCGGCGTCAATGTTTAGCATCGGAATTCGAGCATCACACGCAGGAGGAACCGGCTATGCGAATAGGCGAGTTGGCCAGGCGCGCAGCCACCACGACCCGCGCGCTGCGCTATTACGAGTCGCGCGGATTGCTGTCCGCCCAGCGTGATGACGCCGGTTACCGGGTGTACGGCGAGCACGATCTACACGTGCTGCGGCAGATCCGGACCCTGCAGGACATCGGGTTCGATCTCGAGGAGATCCGCCCCTTCGTGGAGTGTCTGCGCGAGGGCAATCCCACGGGCGACTCGTGTCCGGCATCGTCCGAGGTCTATCGCAACAAGCTCGCCGAGATCGAGGAATGCATCGCACAGCTCGAGGGCGTGCGGAACTGGATTCGCGATCAGCTGACCCGGAACGATTCCGACGCCACCGACCGTGGCGAGCCGCCGAACTGCGAATGGGAGCCACCCGGCATCCATGCCGCGCGCTCGGCACTATTCACGAGGAGAGCAGTGCTATGACCAACACCGATACGGCTATGACCGGCGCCGACGCGGTCGTTCCGGTGACGGACGCCGATTTCGCGGCCGTGGTTCTCGACTCCGAACTGCCGGTCCTCGTCGACTTCTTCGCCGAACAGTGCGGTCCCTGCCGCATGCTCGTCCCCGTGCTCGCGGAGATCGCCACCGAGGAGGCCGGGCGCATCCGGATCGTGAAGATCGACGTGGGCGCGAACCCCGGCGTCCAGGCCACCTACGGCATCATGTCCACGCCCACGCTCATGGTGTTCCGGGGCGGGCAGCCGGTGAAGACGATGGTCGGCGCGCGCGCCAAGCGCCGCCTGCTCTCGGATCTGGCCGGCGTGATCTGACCGGCCGCGGGCCGGGAGCGGAGAGGCGCTGCTCCGCCCCCGGCCCGCCGCCGGCCGGGGGTATCTCAGGGTGCGCGTGGGACCTGGGGACGATGCGCGCACCGGGCCCCGCGTGTGAGTCTGCTGCTATGACTTCCAGGCGACGGATCGTGCGGACCGCGGTGGGCGCGTTGGTGTTGGCTTGCGCGCTGACCGCGTGCGGAACGAGCGCGGATTCCGATGCGCCACAGGTGCTCTCCGATTCCGCCCGCGCGCAGGTTCAGCGGGCGCTGGACGCCGCGGTCGCCGCGGGAACCGCCGGGGTGCAGGTGGTCGTCACCGAGGGCGGGCGGGACTGGCAGGCCACCGCGGGTGTCGGGGACGCGGGGACGGGGTCGGGCTTTCCGGCGGACGCGCACGTCCGGGCCGGCAGCAACACCAAGGCTTTCGCCGCCACCGTCATCATGCAGCTGGTGTCGGCGGGATCGGTGCAACTCGACGCGCCGATCGAGCGCTACCTACCGGGTCTGGTGCAGGGCGAGGGCATCGACGGGAATCGGATCACCGTGCGAAACCTCATGCAGCACACCAGCGGACTGCCCGAGTACCTCGAATTGCCGGAGCTGGACCGGGATTACGCGGATCTGCTCGACACGCGTTTCGACGCCGCCGAACTGGTGCGCAGCGCCGTGCGGACCATGCCCGCGCACTTCCCGCCCGGGGAGAAGGCCGAGTACAGCAACACCAACTATCTGATCCTCGGTCTGCTCATCGAACGGGTGACCGGTCGCACCTTCGCCGCGGAGGTCGCCACCCGCATCACCGAGCCACTCGGCCTGGGCGGCACCTACATTCCCGCGCCCGGCGAGCTCGGGCTGCGCGATCCGCATCCGCTCGGCTACGAGGTCGTCGACGGGAAACGCACGGATATGACGCGATACGACCCGTCTTTCGCGGGCGCGGCGGGCGCGCTCGTCTCCACCGGCGCGGACCTCAACCGCTTCTTCACCGCGCTGCTCTCGGGATCGCTGCTCGAGCCCGCGCAGGTGACCGAGATGCGGCGCGATCCCCGGCCGCTGACCAATCGCCCGGCCGGCATCGACTACGGGCTGGGCCTGGCGCTGCTCACGGTGCCCTGCGACAGGCAGGTGTGGGGTCACGGCGGTTCCATCCCCGGCTTCCGGACCTACGACGGGGTGACCGCGGACGGGCGCGCGGTCTCGGTGCTGGCGAACGAGCGCCCCGCGAACGCCGCCGCCGCGGCCGCCCTGCAATCGGTGTTCGACACCGCGATCTGCGCCGGGCCCTGATCGCGAAAACCGGTGCGCACCAGCGGTGCGCACCGGTCGGGGGAACTCAGTCCTTGCCGCGTCCGGCCCGAATGTCGAAGGCCCAGTTGTACCGGCGCACGATTTCGGTGATGCCGCCGCCGGGCTGCCCGGCCGGCGGGCGAATGAAGGTGCACTCGCGCCTGACCACCAGTTCGCCGTTGACGTTCTCGATGATCGCGAGCACCGCGTCCCGGGAGTCGTCGACGCAGCCGTCGAGGGTCATCTCGATCGGCACGCTGTTGACCGGGTAGAGCGTCGCGGTTGCCTGGACGCCCCGGAAGTCACGCGCGCCCTCGTACAGCGAGGTGAACACCAGGATGCGGCGGAAGAACCGGGTGAAATCGAGGTTGATGTCGAGGTTCTCGCCGGTGGCGCTCGAGCCGGTGCGGTCGTCCTGATCGAGCCGGATGAACGGCGGGTTCTGCAGGTCGCCGAACCGGCGGTCCAGGGCGCGCACCGAACCGATCGAGCCGTTCGCCAGCTCGTAGAAGCAGCACAGGTCCAGGTCGAGATTGCTCGCCTTGCGGCCGAACAGGCCGGTGCCGCGACTGGTGGTCCAGTTCAGGTTCACCCGCATGGTGCCGCCGGTCGCGCCGGACTTGGTCAGCGAGACGGTCGGCGCGTCCTTGGTCAGGGAGATCTTGGACAGATTGACCGGTGCGCCCTGCTGCGGCGGCGGTGCGTACCCCTGCTGAGGTGGCGGGGGTGCGTACTGCTGTTGCGGCGGGGGCGGCGGCGCGTACTGCGGCTGCGGCGGCTGGGTGTACTGCTGCGGCGGGGGTGCGTACTGCTGCTGCTGCGGCGGAGGCGGCGGCGGCGCGTACTGCGGCTGTGCCGGTTGGGTGTACGGCTGCGGGGGCGGTGGCGCGTACTGCTGCTGCGGAGGCGGCGGCGTGAACTGTTGCTGCTGCTGCGGCGGAGGCGGGGTGTACTGCTGGGTCGGGGCGGGCTCGCTGTCGACGGAGATGCCGAAATCGGTTGCCAGTCCCTCCAACCCGGTGTTGTAGCCCTGCCCGACCGCGCGGAACTTCCAGCTGCCCTGGCGGCGGTACAGCTCGCCCAGCACGAAGGCGGTCTCGGTGGTGGCGTCGCCGCTGGCGAATCGCGCCAGTTCGGCGCCATTGGCCGCGTCCAGCACGCGGACGTAGAGACCTTGGAATTGGCGGAAGGTGCCACCGGTCGCGGAGGCCGCGATCACGATGGTCTCGATCTGCGGTTCGACCTGGGACAGGTTCACCGACAACAGATCCAGCACGGTCTGCCCGTGCTGTTTACCCTCGTGCCGCACCGCGCCGGAGGGATGCACCGGCTGGTTGTAGAACACGAAGTCGTTGTCGGAACGGACCTTTCCGCTGACCAGCAGCAGCGCGGACGCATCCGCGTCGGGCACACCCGGCCCGGACTGCCAGCCCAACTCGATCCGAACCGCCCCCGCCGACACCGGAACGTTGGCGCCCTTCATCATCGACACACCTGCCAACCTATACGACACCGCCGCGAGTGCCGAGCCCAACCATCCAATTCCGCGAACGCGATCTCGCCCGGTCGTGCGGACCCGGTGGCGCGGGCCGATTCCCGGCCGCGCGGTTCAGGGTTCGACCAGGCCCGCGCGAATCGCGTAGCGGGTCAGCGCGAGCCGATCGCGCAGGCCGAGTTTGGCCAGGATGTTGGCGCGATGCCGGTCCACGGTCTTGGCGCTGATCACCAGGGTCGCGGCGATCTCGCGGGAGGAATGGCCCTCGGCGACGAGCTTGAGGATCTCCTCCTCGCGCGGGGTCAGCACGTTCTCCGGCGGGGCCGAGCCCTCCCGCGCGCGCTGCAGCCAATCGCGGATCAGCGAGGTCATCGCGCCCGGGTACAGGAACGGCTCGCCGCGCATGGTCGCGCGGCAGGCTTCGAGCAGATCGCGGTCGGCGACCGATTTCAGCACGTAGCCCGACGCACCGGCCTTGAGCGATTCGAAGAAGTACTGCTCGTTGTCGTACATCGACAGCATGAGGATGCGGACCTCGGGATGGTCCCGCGCGATCTCGCGGGCCGCCTGTATGCCGGTCATGCGCGGCATGGCGATGTCCAGGATGGCCAGATCGACGGGCACTTCGCCGAGGCGCTGCACGGCGTCGAAACCGTTGGCCGCCTCGGCGACCACGGTGAGATCGGGTTCGGCGTCGAGGATGAGCCGCAGGCCCGAGCGCACGAGCGCGTGATCGTCGGCGAGCAGGACGCGGGCTGGGGCGGCGCTGGGTGCGGTCATGGTCGGCTCTCGAAGTCGTTGCGGGGGATGGCGAGTCGCAGGACCGTGCCGTGGCCGGGCGGTGACTCGATGGACAGCACGGCGTCGATCAGCAGGGCGCGCTCGCGCATGCCGCGAATACCCGCGCCCTCACCGATGACGCCGCCGCGACCGTCGTCACGCACCCGCAGCACGAGGTGATCGTCCCGGGCATGCAGGCCGATGTGTACCTGGCGGGCGCCGGCGTGCCGGACGATATTGGTCAGGCCCTCCTGCGCGACGCGGTAGCAGACCAGCTCCACATCCGGCGACAGCCGCGGCAGCTGCCGGTCGATGTCGCGGGTGACCTCGAGCCCGGCGGCGGTGACCTCCCCGCACAGCGCGGCCAGGGCCGAGTGCAGGCCCAGATCCTCGAGAACGTCGGGGCGCAGGCGGCGGGCGATGCCGCGCACCTCGTCCAGGCAGCCGCGCACGGTCTCCTGCACCCCGTGCAGGTCGTCTGCCATCTCTGCCGGGGCGCGGTCTATCACCCGCTTCATGGAAAGCAAAGCGACGGTGAGACTTTGGCCGATCTCGTCGTGGAGTTCGCGGGCGATGCGCCGGCGCTCGCCCTCCTGGGCGGCCAGGGCCGAGGCGCTGGCGGCGGTGCGTTCGGATTCGAGCCGCTCGACCATGGCGTTGAAGGTGTCGATGAGATGGGCGAGATCGCCGTTGGGCGGACTGTCGACCCGTTCCCCGCGCCGCAGCGGATCGACCCGGCGCATGGACGCGATCAGGGCGTCCAGCGGCGCCAGGCTGGTGCGCAGCAGCACGGCGTTGGCGGCGAGGATGACGGCCAGCCCGATCAGCAGCACCGGGACCTCGGTCAGTCGCACGCGCGCGGACACGGTCGCCGGCGATACCGCCAGCACCAGCGTGCCCAGGGTGAACACCAGGCCGTTGATGAGGAATATCCGCCGGAACAGCGCACCGGCCGGGGTGCGGGTGTGCCGCCGGAAGAGGCCGAGACCTCGGGCGGGGCGATCCATACCCCTCAGTCTGGTCATGGCGGTGCGCGGTGTCCATCAGGCCGCGCACCCAACCGGCGCGAGCCCGGCCTACATAGTTTTCCCCACGCCATTTGGCTACTTCCGCCGATAGCCCCGCGAACCCTCTGCAACACAGACTGATCAGCGAAAACTGATTTCAGCGGGAGGTGAGCTGGGTATGGACATCGACCGCTCGACGGTCCCCGGCAGGGGCGTGCTGCACCACTGCGTCACGCGTGGCGGCGACCGATTCGCGGTACTGGCCGAGACGGACGGGGACCGGCATCTGCTGGTCTACGACCCCCGCTACGAGGAACCCGCGCATGCCATCGCGCTCGAGGTCGACGAGGCGGATCAGGTCGCCGATCTGCTGCACAGCTTCTCGCTGCCGGACCGGCTGGCCCGGCTCGAACAGCGCCTGGATCTGCTCACTCAGCGCCGGAGCAGACCATGACCACCACGTTCACCGCGCTGTACGCCCAAAAGGGTCCCGCCATGCAAGCACGCGATATCGCGATTCAACTCCCGACGGTCCGGATGGGTGATCCGGTGGTCAAGGCCATTCGGCTGATGGTCGTGCACCGGCTGCCCGGCATGATCGTGGTGGACGAGCAGGACCATCCGGTCGCGGTGCTGCCGGGGACCCAGGTGCTGAAGCTGGCGATTCCCAGTTCCTATCAGAACGATCCGGCGCTGGCCCGAACGATCGACGAGGTGCACGCGGAGCTGTTCTGGCTCGAGCCCGGTGGGTCCAGCGTGGGGGATTGCCTGCCCGCGCCGGCGGTGCGGCCCGCGACGGTGCAGCCGGACGCGACGCTGCTCGAGGTCGCGGCGGTGATGGCGCGCAAGCACAGTCCGCTGGTGGCGGTGGTGGATCGCGGTCGCCGCCTGGTCGGGGCCATCACGTTGGAACGACTGCTCATCAGCCTGGCCGTGGCCGGGCCGGACGAGTGATCCTGGCTCCGGCTCCCCGGCGAGGTCGGCGATGAATCAGATTCTGGCACTGACGATTTTCGTCGGTGCGTTCTGGTTCATCGCCACCGAGCGCGCCAACAAGGTCAAGACCGTGCTGGTGGCGGCCGCGCTCATGGCGGTGCTCGGACTGGTGCCGGGGGAGCGGATCTTCTACGACCCGCACGCGGGCATCGATTGGAACGTCATCTTCCTGCTGCTCGGGATGATGATCATCGTGGGGGTGGTCCGGCACACCGGGCTGTTCGACTATCTGGCCATCTGGGCCGCGAAACGCTCGCGCGGCAACCCTTTCCGGCTCATGGTGATGCTGATGGTGATCACCGGCATCGCCTCGCCGATCCTGGACAACGTCACGATCATCCTGCTGGTCGCGCCCGTCACCGTGGTGGTGTGCAACCGGCTGAGCATTCCCGCGCAGCCGTTTCTGATCGCGGAGGTGCTGGCCGCCAACATCGGCGGCGCGGCGACGCTGATCGGCGATCCGCCCAACATCATCATCGGCAGCCGGGCCGGGCTGACCTTCAACGACTTCCTGATTCATATGGCCCCGGCGGTCGCGGTGATCTTCGTTATCTTCGTCGCGTGCACGAAGCTGTTGTTCCGCAACGTCTTCCGGGAGTTGGATCCGCAGATCGAGGCGGTGATGGCGCTGCAGGAGCGGCGGGCGATCACCGATACGAAGCTGCTGACCCGCTCGCTGCTGGTGCTGACCGGCGTCGTGATCGGTTTCGGCCTGCATTCGGTGCTGCACGTGGCGCCCTCGATCATCGCCCTGCTCGGCGCGGGCGCGATGCTGCTGGTCTGTGACCTGGACATCGGTGATGTGCTGCGCGAGGTGGAGTGGGGCACCCTGGTGTTCTTCATGGGCCTGTTCGTGATGGTCGCGGGCCTGGTCCACACCGGCGTCATCGACCGTCTCGGCACCGCCGCCGCGGATGCGTTCGGCCACAACCCTTTCCTGGCCGCGACGATCCTGGTCTTCGGCTCCGCCGTGGTGGCCGCCTTCATCGACAACATCCCCTACACCACCACCATGGCCCCCGTGGTCGAGGAGCTGGCGGCCCAGGCCCCCGACCCCGCGACCGGCCAGGCCCTGTGGTGGTCCTTCGCCTTCGGCGCCGACTTCAGCGGCAACGGCACCGCCGTGGCCGCCAGCGCCAACGTGGTGGCCCTGGACATAGCGAAACGTGCGGGCCACCGAATAACCTTCTGGCACTTCACGAAGTACGGCGTGATAGTAACCGTGGTCTCGAGCGTCCTGGCCTGGCTCTACCTCTGGGCCCGCTACTTCTGACAGTATGTCGCCCGTATGCACTCCACCACCGATCCCGTCCGGACCACCATCGATCCCGCCCGGGACAGCCTCGAGGGTCTGTCCGTCGGCGACGCCCTCGGCGCCCAATTCTTCGTCCCCGGAACCTCTTTCCCCGATCTGCGCGCGGGCCGTCCACCCGCCGGCCCCTGGCCCTGGACCGACGACACCGAGATGGCCTGCTCGGTCTACCGCGAACTCCGCACCCACGGCCGCGTCGACCGAGACCGCCTGGCCGCCGGTTTCGCCGACCGCTGCGAACCGTATCGCGGCTACGGCGCGGGCACGGTCGTCGTCCTGCACGAGATCCGCGACGGCCGCCACTGGCGTGAAGCCGCTGCCGCCGCCTTCGCGGGCCGCGGCTCCTGGGGCAACGGCGCGGCCATGCGGGTCGCCCCGCTCGGCGCGTACTTCGCCGATTCCCCGGACCGGGCGGCGGCAGAGGCGGCCCTGTCCGCCGAGCTGACCCACGCCCACCCGGAAGCCATCCTCGGCGCGATGGCCGTCGCGGTGGCCGCCGCCCACGCAGCCGCGACGCGCGGGAAACCTTGCGCCCCAGCCGAACTCTTCGACGCGGTCGAGCCCTATCTGATCGACGGCCGCGTAGCCGCCGGTATCCGCCGAGCCCGCACCCTGCTGGGCAGATCGCTTCCGGAGGCGGCCTACGAACTGGGCAACGGCGCCCAGGTCTCCGCCCAGGACACTGTTCCCTTCACCCTCTGGGTCGCCGCCACCCACCTGACCGACTATCCGGCGGCCATCACCGCCTGCATCGAGGCGGGCGGTGACGCGGACACCACGGCCGCGATCGTCGGCGGCATCGTCGCGGCCAACACCGGCGTCTCCGCCATACCGCCCGCGTGGCTCGGCGCCCGCGAGCCACTTCCGCCCTGGTCTCTCACGGCGGGCTGACTCGGCCGCGATCGCACTCGATTCGTCGTGACACGCCGAACGGTCGCACGCAGTCGTCTCACCCTGGAGCCCGCGGCGGTGTGCGCCGAGCTGCCCTGTGGCTCAGTCGAGTTGGGCTATGCCGCAGTGGATCTGTTCGCGGAACTGGCCGGGGGTCAGGCCGGTCTCCTCCTTGAAGGCGCGGTAGAAGTGGCGGTCGTTGGCGAAGCCGCAGGCGGCGGCGGTGCCGGACATCGCGCGGGTCGGGTCGGCGCGCAGGAGGCGGCGGGCGTGTTCTATCCGCATCCGGCGGATGATGGCGCCGGGCTCGCCGAAGCCGGCGCACACCCGGTAGAGGGTGCGGCGCGAGATCAGGCAGGCACGGGCGATGTCGTCGACCGTCAGATCGGGGTTGGCGAAGTGTTTGCGGATGTGAGCGAGGATTTGCTGCCGCATGTGCTGGGCCTCGGTGTGGGTGGGGGCGGCGCTGCCCGAGGCCAGCAGCACCGCCGAGGCGAGCATGCCGGGCGCGTCACTCGCCAGCACCGTGACCGCCCTGTCTACTTCTCCGGTCGGCAGTTCGGCCAGACTGCGGAAGAAGCCCGCGATCACGCCCAGCCCGCCGGTGGCGGCAATCGCTGCGGCGGTGGGCAATTGCTCGCGATTGAGCCCCGCGTGATCGAGCACCAGCTGCATCGGCGCGCGCACCATGGCCGAGACGTTGTTGTTGCTGGTGTGGCTCTCTAGCGGCAGCCCGCTGTCGAAGAACGCGATGGTGCCGGGCGTCGACACCGCGACCCGACCGGCCTGTTCGGTCCAGTTCGTGCCCTCGAGCACGATGTTCACCAGCAGGAACTCCTCGGACGACCGCGCGACGTGCTTCGGTGTTCGCAATGCGCGCTGCGCGCCCGCCCGCATGCGCGAGACCGCGAAGTTGTCGAACTGCGCACTGCTCAACTGCCCACGCCAGGGCCCCTTGTTCAGCGGTTCGAGCACCGAGGGCGCGACGGCGTCCGCCATCACCGCCTCCCACTGTTCGAAGGCCTGCTGCGGCGGGGTGGTCGGTGACGACGAGACCTCTACGGCGCCGACGACGGTTTGCTCCACGCTGGCATTTTCTCACCGCGCCTGTGCCAGCAACCATGTTTCGGGCAGTTGGGTGTTCGCCAGGTGCCGACCAAGCGGTTTGTTCGGCGCGCTTCGGGGCGGACACTTGCGGACAGGGTATTCGCAAAGAATGTCTTGATCATTACGAATGTCGTTATGCTGGAGGACAAGCCGTCCGCACGCAGCCGCACGGTCGTACACCGAGGGTCCGGTAATCCGATGGGGGAGGACCCGCTCCGAGAGCGGATCGGTCTTGGATATGAACGAATGCGACCTGCGGCAGTTGGAGATCACGCTCCCCTTCCCGCCGCGACCACATCTTTCCGGCGCACGCGCGCAACGTCACGCCCAGCACTGGGCCACCCGATTCGGGTTGCTCGCCGACGAACGCGCACACCGGCGCTTCGAATCGCTCGGTTACGGCCGCTTCGCTTCGTACTGGTGCTCCGGTGCGAGTTTTGCGGATCTGGTCCTGCTGGCCGAATGGATAACGCTCTTCTTCATTTTCGATGATCTTCAGGATGCCGCCGTCTCGGAACAGCGCGCCGGCGAGTACGACAGCCTGCGCTACCGCGCCCTGGACGTCATCCACCGCCGCCCCGGCTCCGGCGCGGCCGAATCCCCGGTCATCGCAGCACTGGAAAACCTGTGCGATCGCACCTATCCGCGCCAAACACCATCTGCCGCAAGACGATTCGCCCTGAACTTGGAAATCTGGCTGATGGGCCACGCCCGCGAGAACGCCTTCCGTGCCAGCTCGACCGTCCCCGGCCCCGCCGAATACCCCCGCCTGCGCCGCGACGCCTGCACGGTGCTGCCGACCGTCGATCTCGCCGAGATCGCCGAGCGCGCGATCGTCCCCGACGCCCTCTACTTCGGCCCGGCCTACCAGGAGATCATCGCGACGACCGCGGACCTCATGTGCTGGATCAACGACCTGCACTCCTTGGCCGTCGAAACCGAGACCGCCGACCCCATCAACCTCGTCACGGTTCTGCGCAGCCACCGCCGGCTGTCCCTGCCCGAGGCCGTCGACGCGGTCCGGGCGATGATCGCCGACCGCGTCGCGGACAACCTCGCCGCCGTCGCAGCGATCCGCCCGGAAATGGACGAGTTGCAACTGTCCCCCCAGGTGCGCAACGCCGTCCTGCGCTGTGTTCGCGACTGCCAGTCCGCGACCGCGGGCATGGAACTGTGGGATCGCACCGACACGGTGCGTTTTCTGGGTGCGGCTCCGGCCCGCCATCTGTCCTCGCACTGCTGAGCCGGCCGAGACGCCGATCGGGAGGCGCGATCCGCGCCTCCCGATCCGGCTCGGTCCTCGTCAGTCGTTGCCGAGTGCCTTCTTCACCTTGCCGACCGCGCCGCTGACGGCGTCCTTGACGTCCTCGGCCGCGTCCTTGAGTCCGGCGGTGAGCTGATCACCCTTGCCCTCGGCCTCCAGGTCCTTGTCGTCGGTGATCTTGCCGGCGGCTTCCTTGGCCTTGCCGCCCAGCTCCTCGGCCTTGTTATCGATCTTGTCGCTCAGAGACATCGGAACCTCCGTTGTCGATTGGCTGTGCCCGGGACGGGGCACATTCCTTAAGACAGCAGACTTGGCGGTATGTCACTCAGCAACTTCTGAGACAACGGTCACAGATAATGCTGCGTGAGAGTTCTTCCTCGCCCGGGTCTATTCGATGAACGGTTAGGAGGCGGCGTGAGCACTACCGATGCCGGAGTCGAGGCGGAACTCGATGATGCGACCCTGGTCAGCCGAGTGCGCGACGGTGATATTCGAAGCTACGAGCAGCTGGTGCTCCGCTACCAAGGGGCAATGTTCCGGCTCGCGGCCAAGATGCTCGCCGATCAGACCGAGGCGCAGGACGTCGTCCAGGACGTCTTCCTCACCGCCTGGCGACGCCTGGGCCAGCTCGAGGACGACTCCGCCTTCGTCGGCTGGCTCTACCGCGCCACCACGAACCGTTGCCTGAACGTGCTGCGCAAGCGGCAACCGACCACCGATATCGACCCCGACACCACCGTGTCCCCGCAGCGCGAACTGCGCCCGGAACACGCGGTGCAGGTGAACAGCCAAATGGAGGCCCTGACCGTGGCACTGCAGCAGCTCACCCCCGAGCAGCGGGCGTGCTGGCTGCTGCGCGAGGTGCACGGCCGCTCGTACGAGGAGATCGGTGAGATCGTCGGCGCGAACGTCACCGCGGTGCGCGGGCGCATCGCCCGGGCCCGTGCGCAATTGGCGGAGGTGATGAAGGCGTGGCGATGACGAACGCGACCGACACGGACGAGGACTATCTGCTGCCCTGTGGCCGCGGTATGGAACAGGTGTGGCGACGCCTGGACGCCGTGCGCCTGGGCAACGCCGACGCACACGAGTCGCGGTGCGCGGACTGCCGGGCTGCGCGCGAGAGTCTGCTCGCGTTGCGTACGGCGACCCAGGAACTCATCACCGAACCGGACCCGCCGCCCCCGGACCTGTTCGGCCGCATCATGTCCGTCGTGCGCGCCGAGGTGCGCCGCGGGCAGACACTCGAACTGCCCACCGCGCACGCGGGCAGCGTGCAGGTCAGCGAGCAGGCGGTCGCGGCGGTCGTACGCTTCGCCGCCGACACCGTGCCCGGTGTCCGCGCGCGGCGCTGCCGGATTCGCAGTGTCGGCACCGCGCCGGACGGCGAGAACATCGTCGAGATCAGCATCGCGATCGCGGTCCGGATGCGCGGCGGCAGCGTCGAGGGCATCGTGCCGCAGGTGCGCGGGCGGGTCGCGACCGCCGTCGCGGCGCGCGCCGGGCTGCTGCTCGGCCGGCTCGATGTGACCGTCGCGGATGTCTACCAGGAGAGGGATCGGTGACGGCTCTGAGCGCCGAACACGAAATCGTCGTCTCGGACGCGGTCATCGCCGGTGTGGCGGCGCGCGCGGCCGCCGCGGTGCCGGGCGTGGTCCGCCTCGAACCGGGTCTGCGCGGCATGGTCGCGGGCTGGGCGCGTTCGGGCAAACAGCTGTTGCGCGGGCAGGAGTCGCTCGCGGGTGACGGTGTCCGCGTGGAGAAGACGACCGATGGCGGCCGCGCCATCCGGGTGGATGTCTCGCTCGGCGGTGACGGCCGGGCGGCGGAGGTGGGCGCGGCGATTCAGCGCGCGGTCACCGGCGCGGTGCTCGAGCACACCGGTGTCCGGATCGAGCAGGTGTCGGTCGTGATCATCGATATCGAACCGGGGGGCGTGTGACCGCGGAGCTGATCGAGGCGATAGTCGGCGCGATAGAGGAGGTGCAGGGCTTACGACCGGCGACACCGTTCGGAATCGAGGCCGTCAGCTGGCTGCCACGCGGCGGCGGCAAGGCGTACGCGGTGGATCTGAACCGGGATGTGGTCGAGATTCGGCTGGCGGCAAGCGTTTTGCCGTTGCCGCCGCTGTTGGCCTCGCTCACCGGCGCGGTCCGCCCGCTGCTGGCCGGCACCGATTTCGCGACCGCGACGGTGCGCCTGCGGATCGTCGAACTCGATCCGGCGGCTTTCAACGACACCAACGAGATCAGGAGGACGACATGACCGGAACCAGCACCGAGAAGCCCGCTGCGAAGACCGCGCCCGCCGAGCACGAGGGCGCGACGCGCAAGGGCACGAACTCCACCGAGTTGGTGACCGATCAGGGCACCACCAGCATCGCGGACATCGTGGTGCAGAAGATCGCCGGTCTGGCCGCCCGCGAGGTGCGCGGCGTGCACGCGCTCGGCGGCGGCGCCGCCCGTGCGTTCGGCGCGATCCGGGATCGCATCCCGGGCGCGTCCGCCAGTGTGGGGCAGGGTGTTTCGGTCGAGGTCGGCGAGAAACAGGCCGCCGTGGATCTGGAACTGGTCATCGAGTACGGCGTGTCGATCACCGAACTGGCGAAGGTCGTGCGCCGCAACGTCATCAACGCCATCGAGCAGATGACCGGCCTCGAGGTCGTCGAGGTCAACATCAACATCAATGACGTCTACATCCCCGAGGACGATGACGACGCCCCCGAGTCCGGCTCCAATCGCGTTCAGTAATCATCCGTTCCCCGTCAGGAGTCGCAGATGAACGCCACAACGACCTGTCTGGCCGTGGGTCTCGCGCTCGGATTCGCCATGGCCTTCGGCGGTTTCGGCGCGTTCGCCATCGTGCTGGTGTTCGCGGGCCTCGGCCTGCTGGTGGGCCGCTGGCTCGACGGCGCGATCGACGTCGCCGGAATGCTGCGGTCGGTGCAGGACCGGGGCAGGCGATGACGGTGGCGGTGGAGCTGCCGGGATCCACCACCGTGAGCGACCGCGCGGTGCGCCGCATAGCCGAGCGCGCCGCCACCGAGGTCGACGGGGTGGCGGCCGCGGTCAGCGTCGACGCGCTGGTCACCGCGGACACCACCGCGCTGCGGGTGCGGTTGCCGGTGCGCTATCCGCTGCCGGTGGCGCGGGTCGCCGAGTCGTGCCGCGCGCACCTGGTCGAACGGGTGGCGGAGCTGGCCGGCCTACGGGTCACCGGCGTCGACATCGCGGTGTCCGCCATGGTGGTCGAGTCCGCGGCGGTCGAGTCCGCCGCGCCGGAGCCGCGCCGGCGGGTGCTGTGATCCGCCGGTCACGCCGCGCGGGCGCGGCCGTGCTGGTGGCGCTGGTCCTGCTGGCACTGTGCGTGGCGGTGATCGTCTCACTCGCGCAGCGCCTTTCAGGTTCGGGGCAGTATCTGTCCTACGACAGCGTCGCCACCCGCCTGCACGGCACCGACTGGGGTGATCCGGTGGTGCTCGCGGTCGGCATCGTCCTCGTGCTGGCCGGTCTGGCCTTGATCGCCGTCGCCGCGGCCCCCGGCCGTGCGGTGGTCGTGCCGTTGCGCACGCTGGATCACGGTGGCGGCGCGGGCATCGAGCGCCGCAGCCTGCGGACGGCGGTGCGGCGGTCGGTCACTTCGGTGCCCGGGGTGGGTTCCGCTCGAATAAAGATGCACGGCAACACTATTCGTGTCTCCGGTGTCTCGGATCGAACCGAGGTGGCCGATCTGCCGGACACGGTCGACCGTGCGGTCGCCGATGCTTTCGAGCGCGTGGGCGCGGTGTCCGCGCCCGACGTGCGCGCTCGGTTCCGTCCCGCGAACACCGGAGGCTCCCGATGACCGCCGTGAACCGCCCGGCCCGTCTCAATCGCACCCTGCTCGCGGTCATCGGCGTCCTTCTGGTGGCGGCCGGTGCGTATCTGATTGCGGCGCAGCGCGGTTGGCTTGGCTGGGTGCACCGCTCGGACGCGCTCACCCCCGGCGACGCCGCGCCGCGGCGCTGGGTCTTCTACCTCACCATCGTCGGGGCCGCCGTACTCGCCCTGCTCTGCCTGCGCTGGCTCGCCGCTCAGTTCTTCCGCATGCCGACCGCCGTGGAATGGCAACTGACCGAAGCCGATTCCCCGGATGCCACGACACTGTCCTCGGCCGTGGCCGCCGCTGCCGTGGCCGCGGACATCGAATCGCTGGCGGGGGTCGAATCCGCCGCCGCCTGGCTCACCGGCCCCACCCGCGCCCCGGAACTGCACCTGATCCTGACCGTCGCTCCGGATGCCGACGTCACCGAACTGCGCGGGCGCATCGACGACGAGGCCGTGGCTCGCCTGCGCCAGGCACTCGCGGTACCCGCCATCGCGGTGGCGACGGAGGTGCGCCTGAGCGAGAACCGCGCCCGCGTGCGCTGAGCGCCGGCGGGCGCGCGCCGGCGGTGTTTCGGGTATCGCGCGTCAGGCGGTGGCCGGAAGTTTGTATCGCGCGCAGAGTTTGGTCCACGCGTAGTTGCCGTGCACCCACCCGCGCAGACTGCGCGCGATTCGCCGCTCGCCCGCGCTCAGTTCCGGCAACGCGGCCAGCGTCGCGATCTGCTCGCGCTGGCGCTCCAGCAACTTCGTGTACAGCGCCACGATCTCGGCCAGCGCGCCGGTCAGATTCGTCTCCGCGCGCAGCACGGTGACGGCGTTGAGCGAGTCGTCTTCCTTGACCACGGAGTAGAGATCGTTCACTATCGCGCACAGCATGGCGCTGGTCTGGCGGACCTCGCGGAAGCGGCGCAGATGCGTGTCCTCGATCTCGCCCCAGGCCAGATCGAGCAGATCGAAGGGCGGGAACAGCCCGATGCTGAGAGTTCGCAGATACCAGTAGGCCTCGGGCGAGGGCATCAGCGCCATCTGCCGGTACGGCATCTCGAAGAGGCAGCCGTGGAAGAACAGCGTCATACTGGTCGCGAAGCGATCCAGCCAGGCGTCGCTGGCCAGGCGTGCGCACTGCTCACGTAAATCACTGAGCGCCAATAGGTATGGATTATCGATGGGCGCCTGCCCGCCACGCAGGACGCGCTCGCAGGCGTCGAAGATCTCGATGGCCGCGGTCGGGTCCGCGCCCTCGCCGTACTCGTCGTCGAAGACGAACATCCAGCCGATCAGCTTGGCGGCGATCTCGACCACCTGCGCGGGTGCGTCCGGCAGCGCGTAGGCCGCGCAACTCCAGCAGCAGGTCTGTTCGAAGTGCCCGCCCCCGTCGATGCCGTGCCGGCGGGCCCAGCGCAGGACCGAGGTGTGGACCTGTTCCATGTGGGGGCTCGGGAAAACTCTCTCGTGCGGCAGGCACTCGACAGCCGCCAGAATTTCCTTCATCTGGGTGTGTGACTTCATGGTGGTTCCTCACTGTCCTCGAGCGAATTTCCTGGTCGGCTCGAGGGCTCGAATCGCACCGGCGTGCGCAGCCGATCGGCCGGCACGTCAGCTATCGGATCGGGCCATCACCTGCTGCGGCGCTTGCGGTTCGCGTGGCAGGACGGGGATGACCGGCAACCGAGGAGGGGGAGAGGCGTGGAAGAGAGGTACGAGAACGTCGGACTATATGACGGCTCCAGGCATAGGCGGATCTGCTCCGGCGTTCGATCCGGCCCCGACGGTGCACTCACAGCAACGCGCTGAGTCGCTGGACCGCACTTCCCGCATCATTCGCCCGAGAAATCCATTGTCCCTCACGTGCGTTCACCTCGAGAAAATAACTGGGTTTTCGAAGCGGTAACGACCCGGCCCGGGACATCGCCGACCGGTTCGGCGCGGGGTGGGCGAACGGGTTGCCGGCGGTTGGCCGGATGAAACAGTGAAGAGCACAACGGTATTCGAACACATCGGGTCCGCGAAATACGGTTAATAAGATCAAGAAGTTGTTACCGCCCGCCCCGGTAACCGCCGTGACGGCTGCCGTTGTCCTTCGCGAACGCGGGGTGAACGCTGTGCGATGTGATGCTCCGGCGACCGGCGGGCGTGCTCGATCCGGCCGCGCCGCAAGATCTTTGAGGGTGATTGCGGCGCTTTCCGCTGGCTGCGAGGGCCTTTGGGCAAACGCTCGGCACACGTGCCCGGTGTGCGCGCCCGCGCGGCGTGCCGAACGAGCCAACTCGGGGCATCCGCGCGAGGATTTCCGGCGCTGTCGTCCGTGCCGCGCCGGACACCCCTGGCAGGCCGCCGGTAGCCGCGGTGACGGACGGGCCCGCGACGAACGGCGCCGCCCGGTAGTGCTTCCCGGGCGGCGCGTGCGGAGTGCGTGGATCAGCTCGTGGCGGCGAAGGGTGTTCCCGCGGCCACGACGGCGCCCCGATTCGGATGGGACCACAGACCGCGGCGTTCCAGGATCGGCAGCACGCCCTCACCGAACCAGTACGCCTCCTCCAGATGCGGATAGCCCGAGAGTACGAAGTGGTCGATGCCGATCTCGGCGTACTCGGTGAGCCGGTCGGCCACTTCCTCGTGCGAGCCCACCAGCGCCGTGCCCGCGCCGCCGCGGACCAGTCCGACCCCGGCCCACAGGTTGGGTGCGATCTCGAGGCCGTCGGTGCTGCCGCCGTGCAGCGCGGCCATGCGGCGCTGCCCCTCGGATTCGCTCTGCGCGAGCGAGGCCTGCACGCGCTCGATCTCACCCGGCGCGATGCCCGCGAGCAGCTTGCCCGCCTCGGCCCAGGCTTCGGCGGCGGTGTCGCGGCTGATCACGTGGATGCGCAGGCCGTAGTCGAGGGTGCGGCCCTCGAGCGCGGCCAGGGTGCGAATCCAGTCGATCTTCTTGCCTACCGCGTCCAGCGGCTCACCCCAGGTGAGGTAGGTGTCGGCGTACCGGGCGGCGACGGGTCCCGCGGCGGGGGAGGACCCGCCGAAGAACACCGGCGGGATCGGGTCGGGCCGGCTGCTCAGCAGCGCCTGGCGCACGCGGATGTGCTCACCCTCGAAGTCGATCGGCTCGGTGTTGGTCCACAGCGAGCGCACCACCTCGAGGAATTCCCCGGTGCGCGCGTAGCGCTGCTCCTTGTCCAGGAAGTCGCCGTAGGCCTGCTGTTCGCGCGGCTCGCCGCCGGTCACCACGTTGAGCAGAAGTCTTCCGCGCGAATGCCTTTGGTAGGTCGCGGCCATCTGCGCGGTGAGCGTGGGACTGACCAGCCCCGGGCGCAGCGCGACCAGGAACTTGAGCGTCTCGGTGGTCTCCACGAGCATGGCCGTGGTCAGCCACGCGTCCTCGCACCACGCGCCGGTCGGGGTCAGCACGGCCTCGAAGCCGTTGTCCTCGGCCGCGGCCGAGAGTTGGTTCAGGTAGCGCAGACTCGCGGGCCGGCTGCCGGACATGAACGAGCCGTGCCCGCCCGCGACCAGACCGCGCGAGTCACCGTAGGTGGGCAGGAACCAATGGAAGGAAAGCTTGCTCACTGCTGGAACCTCCGATCGACGAACTTCGCGAAATCGACCTTGCCGGGGATGGCCTTGGCCTCGGTGAACGCGTCGGCGATCTGCTGCTCGGAGGCGATCACCGCGTCGGTGAGGGTGATGGGCTGCTTGATCGAGCGGGTCCAGGTGACCTGCGCCGCGGCGGGGCTGATCTGGGTCAGCTCGGCGTATTTGGCGCTCCACTCGGCGACGTTGTTCTGTGACCAGGTGGTGGCGGCGGCGTAGCGCTTCAGGAAGTCCTCGATGGCCTTGGACTTGCCCGCGTCGGCCAGCGCCTTGTCGCCGCTGACCCAGAAGTTGTTGCCGTTGCCGACGGTGTCCGCGGCCACGATCTGCTTGGCCCCGGCCTCCTGCTCGGCGATGGCGGTGTACGGATCCCAGATCGCCCAGGCGGCCACGTCGCCGCGCTTGAACGCGGTGTAGCCGTCGCCGGGGGCGAGGTACACCGGCTCGATGTCCTTCAGGCCCAGGCCGGCCTTCTCCAGCGAGAGCAGCAGCAGGGCGTTGGCCGAGCTGCCCTTGAACACCGCGACGCGCTTGCCCTTCAGGTCGGCGACGGAGGTGATCGGCGAATCCTTGCCCACGAGAATGGCATCGCCCTTGCCGGTGGCCGCGAGCGCGCCGATGACCTTGACGTCGGCCTTGGCCGCCGCGCCGAAGATGGGCGGGGTGTTGCCGGTCTGGGCGAGATCGATGCCGCCCGCGCTGGCCGCTTCCACCAGCGGCAGTCCGGCGGTGAAGGTCGAGAATTCGATCTTGTACGGCAGGTTCTCCAGCTGGCCGGACGCCTTGAGCAGCACCTCGATCGAAATCGCCTTCTGGTCACCGACTTTCAGCGTCACGGCGCTCAGGTCGACCGGTTTGCCGGTGTCCTGCGGCGCGTCGTCGCTGCCGCAGCCGGTGACCGCGAGCGACAGGGTGGCGGCCACCACGAGGGCAGCCGAACGGAACAACTTCTTCACAGCGATTCTCCAGGGGATAGAGAGAGAACTACTGCTCGACTCCGAGCAGTTCGAGCAGGCGAGCCGCGTACACGGCGCCTTCGGGCCCCGCGTGGCGACGCGGACGTTCCAGGGGGATGTCGATCTCGTGGGCGATGCGGCCCTCGTCCAGGACGAGTACACGGTCGGCGAGGGTCACCGCCTCGGCGACATCGTGGGTCACCAGCAGTACGCCGAATCCGTGCTCGCCGAACAGCCGCAGCAGCAGATCGTGCATGGCGATCTTGGTCAGCGCGTCCAGCGCGCCGAAGGGTTCGTCCAGCAGCAGCAGCGCCGGTTCGGCCACGAGCGCGCGGGCCAGCGCGGCTCGCTGGGCCTCGCCGCCGGAGAGCGTGACGGGCCAGGCCGCACCCCGATCGGCGAGTCCCACTTCCGCGAGCACCGCGCGCGCCCGATCCTGGCCTTTGGCGCGCCGCCGCCGATCCGGCAGTCCGAGTGCGACATTGCGCTCCACCGAGAGCCACGGCACCAGCCGGGCCTCCTGGAAAGCGACCGCGACGCGGCCGTCGATCTCGACGCTGCCCTCGTGCTCGCCGGCCAGCCCGGCCAGCACCCGCAGCAGGGTGGATTTGCCCGAGCCGCTGCGCCCGACCAGGGCGACGATCTCGCCCTGGCGCAGGCTCAGATCGACCCCGTGCAACACCGAGCGATCGTCGAAACTCTTTCCGACACCGTGGATCCGGGCCAGGCGTCCGGTCGCCGGGGCGCTCATCGCCTGCTCCAGCGCAGCGCGCGGTGCTCGATGGCGCGCACGAGCGCGTCGGTGAGCAGGCCGAGCGTGCCGTAGACCAGCAGGCCGAAGATGACGATGTCGATGCGCAGGAATTCGCGCGCGTTGTTGACGATGAAGCCTAGGCCCGCACTGGCGTTGATCTGCTCGGCCACGATCAGCGACAGCCATGCGATGCCCAGGCTCTGCCGCAGCCCGACCAGCACGCTCGGCAGCGCGCCCGGGAACACGATGTCCCGCAGTCGCTCCCACGCGGTCAGACCCAGAACCTGGGACAGTTCACCGAGTTTCGGATCCAGCTGCCGAATGCCCGCGTAGGTGTTGAGGTACAGCGGGAACGCGACGCCGAGCGCGATGAGGAAGATCTTGGGCTGTTCATCGATGCCGAACCAGATGATGAACACCGGGATCAGGCCGAACAGCGGCACCGTCCGCAGCATCTGCATGGGCGGATCGACCAGGTATTCGCCGATCCGGCTTGACGCGGCCAGCACCGCCAGCAGCACTGCGACCGTGGCGCCGAGTGCGAAGCCGAGCAGGACGCGCTGACCGGAAACCGTGACGGCGTCGCCGAATTCGCCGCCGCGCCACACCTCCAGACCGGCATCGAGAATCACCGATGGCGCGGGCAGGATGTCCTCGGACAGCACGCCCGTCTTGGAGCCGGCCTGCCAGGCGAGCAGCAGTGCCAGCGGCGTCAGCGAACGCAGCAGCCAGGGGCTGCGCCAGATCTGACCCGTGCGCCGAGCCGCAGGCGCGCCCGTGGCGGCGGCCTGCCGGTCGGCTGTTTTCCAGCCGATCGCAAGTGTCATGGTTCTCCCGGGGATCTTGTGGACCAATCCGCAGTATCACGCGGTAACCGGCCCGGCTGAACCCTTGGGATCACCGTGACCGCAATACCGGCGGGCGTGCCGCGCGCGTGTCGGGAATGGGTGCCGGGCAGCGGGTGTTACCCCGCGAATGGCGAACCAACAACTGGGAAAGATCGGCGTCTGGCTGGCGTACCCGCAGGCCACGCCGGAGCTGGCGCGGGAGCTCGAAGCACTCGGTTACGGGGCGATATGGGTGGGCGCCTCGCCCGCCGCCGACTGGGCGGGCTACGAGGCGCTGCTGGCGGCCACCGAAACCCTCACCGTCGGCACCAGCATCGTCAACGTCTGGGCCACCCCGGCCAAGGACATCGCGGCGACCTATCACCGGCTGGCCGAGGCGTACCCCGGCCGCTTCCTGCTCGGGGTCGGCATCGGCCATCCCGAACACGCCACCGAGTACACCAAGCCCTATGACGCACTGGTGAACTACCTCGATCAGCTCGACGAGCACGGTGTGCCGCGCGAGCGCCGCGCCCTGGCCGCCCTCGGCCCGCGCGTGGCCCGCCTGGCCGCCGACCGCACCGCCGGTCCACTGCCGTACCTGACGGTGCCCGAGCACACCGCCGCGCTGCGCGCCCAGCTCGGCCCCGACGCCCTGATCGTCACCGAGCACAAGGCGGTGCTGGACGCCGATCCCGCGACCGCCCGCGCGACGGCCCGCGGCACGGTCGGCTTCTACCTCGGCCTCAGCAATTACGTGAACAACCTGCACCGCTACGGTTTCGACGACGCCGACACCGCCCAGCCCGGCTCCGATCGCCTGATCGACGCCCTGGTGGCGCACGGTACCCCCGACGAGGTGGCCGACCACCTCCTGGCTCACGTCCGCGCGGGCGCTGACCAGGTGGCCGTCCAGCCCCTGGGCGGCGACCCCCTCCCGATCCTGCGCACTCTCGCCCCGCTCCTGACCGCGAAACTGGCCTGACACAGGCGTTTTCGACGTAGGTACCCGGCTGCGGGCGGTCCCGGCTTCAGGTTCGGTGGCTGCCCGCACGGGGTACGGCGTCCCGCACGGGGTACGGCGTCCCGCACGGGGTACGGCGTCGTCGCCGCACCCGTCATGGGAGATCGGCGAGGCGGTTGTTCAGCCAATCATGTTCCAGGACACCGAGTTCGGTGGCCGGGCCGTCGGCGTAGCACCATTCGCGGCCGATGCGGTACCAGTTGCCGGTGGCGTGGAGTTTTCCGAGCAGGGCGTGGGTGCCGTACTCCACGCGGCGGGCGATCGCGTGCTCGGCGGGGGCGTACTCGCGGCGCAGGCTCTCGAAATAGCCGCGGCGGGGATCGACGATGGCGAGCAGGGAGTTCGCGGCATCCGCGGGCGCGATCCGGATCTCGGCGTCGGTGAGCAGCCAGCCCGACACCTCGTGCATCAGGCGCAGGCACATGTCCGCCGTCGCCGGTGAATCCTGTTCCAGCAGGCCGTAATCGACCAGCAGCGCGCGCAGATCGTCGCCCCGGTACTCCGCCGCGCGCCGCACGCAGTCGAGCTCGAACTCGACGGCGGCCGCGTCCATCCGCTTGAACAGCCCGAAATCGAGGAAGACGACCTTCCCGTCGGGGGCGAGCAGGATGTTGCCCGGGTGCGGGTCGCCGGTGAAACGACGTTCGCGAATCATCGTGCCCATGTAGAAGCGCAGCAGGATCTCACCGACCCGGTCGCGCTCGGCCTCGGGCAGCGCGGTGATCTCCGCGAACCGCAGCCCCTCGACCAGTTCGGTGACCAGAACCCGTGCGGTGCAGAGTTCGGTGACGACATCGGGGATGCGAATGAAGGGGTGTCCGGCGAACATCTCGGCCATGGCCGCGTGGTTCTCGGCCTCGGCACGGTAGTCCACTTCCTCGGCGAAATGCGTGCTGATCTCGCGCAAAATGGCGTGATCGGCGACGGCGGGTGCGACGCCGCGCATCATGCGCATGATGAGCGCGAGGTTCTTGATGTCGGCGCGGATGGCGATATCGATCCCGGGATACTGCACCTTGACCGCGACCGCCCGGCCGTCGTGCAGGCGGGCGCGATAGACCTGGCCGATCGAGGCCGCGCCCAGCGGCGTCTCGTCGAATTCGGCGAACACCTCCGCGAGCGGGCGGCCGTAATCGCCGTCGAGCACCGTGCGCATGCGCTCGAAGCCGACCGGGGCGGACTGGTCGTAGAGCGCGGTGAGCCTGTCCTGGAAGCGTTCCCGCTGTTTCGGCGACAGCCGGTCGCCGACCGCGCCCAGCACGTCGAAGGTCGAGAGCAGCTGCCCGGCCTTCATGGCCAGACCCTTCATGCTGCCGAGCACGGCGACCAGGTCCTCGGCCGCGTCGATCAGCGCCTTCTCGGTCCGGGCCAGGCGCTCCTGCTCGGAGTCGAGCAGCGCGGACGCCGTCAGGCTCGCCCCCCGAAGCGCCTGCTCGGCAACGAGTTTGCCCAGAATGGCGCCGCGCTCCACGCGGGACGTGGGAATGTCCTTCGCCATCGACTACCTCCCCGCGGCGACTGCACCGAGGTTAGCAGACGCTCACGTCCGCTAATTGGCCGTGACGCTGCGAACCCGGGCACGGCAAAGCGCTCGGCACGGCAAAGCTCACCAGGGCGCGGCCATACCCGCTCGGGCGCGGCCATACCCGCACCGCCACGGCCATGCTCGCTCGGCCACCGCCACGGCCATGCTCGCTCGGCCACGGCCACGGCCACGGCCATGCTCGCTCGGGCACAGCCACACTCACTCGGGCGCGGCCGATGCCGGCTTGGGTTCGGCTCTGCTCAGTCGGGCGCGGCCATACTCCGCAGGCCGGGGGTCAGCACGGCCATGGCGGTGTCGACGTACCTGCGGCGTTCGGCTTCCCCGCCGCCCTGTAGCGCCCGCATGACCGGCGGGATCGTGAGCGCGAGCAGCATCCAGCCGACGTCCTCGGTGTTCACGTCGTCGCGTAGCAGCCCGGAATCGACTGCGCGGGAAAGGAATCGGCCGACGGTGGCGGCGAGGATGCCGCCGAGTCCGAGGATGCGGGTGTTGAGCTCCTCGTCGATGCCGGGCAGTTCGAACAGCATCGCCTGCATGAGCCCGGGGTGGGATTCGGCGATGTGGCACATGCGCTCGACCGCGCCGGACCAGGTCTCGATCAGTTCCTCGACGGTGAACTCGTGCTCGAGCAGCGCGGGTTCGAAGACGTCCCCGGCGATTTCGCTGAGCAGCCGGTCGATGCCGTAGTCCACCACGTGGTCGAGAATCGCTCTCTTGCTGTCGAAGTAGCGGTAGAAGGTGCCGTAGCCGACGCCCACCTCGGCGGCGATGTCCGCGGCCGAGGCGGCGGCGTACCCCTTGGTGGTGAACACGTGGTAGGCGGCCGCGATCAATTCGCGCCGGCGCCGCTCGGTGTTCTGTTCGTCGCGCGGGCGGCCGGGTCCGCGGCTGCGCTTGGCTGATTCGGTCATCGAGCTCATCGTATGCGCCGCCCCGCCCGGCGGAATCGACCGCGCCGCTCGAATCCACCCTTGCGCGACTGTCTGGGACGGTTTAGTTTGATGACACAGCCGTCCGCTAATTGAGTGCATGTCAACTCGGCATTCGCGGGCGGTCGGCTTTGACGACAAAGGAGTCGATTCATGACGCATTCGAATCTGACCGCGAGCGTGCGCCGGGGGTGGCGGATATGACGGTGGTCGTGGTGACCGGGGCCGCCAGCGGAATCGGCCGGGCGAGCGCACTGCGCTTCGCGCGCCGGGGAGCGACCGTGATCGTCGCCGACATCGACGAGACCGGCGGCAACGCGACGGTGGCCCGGGCGCGGCTGATCGGCGGCCGCGCCGAGTTCCGCCGCTTGGACGTGGCCGACGCGGCCGCGTGGGAGGAATTCGCCGAAAAGGTCGTGCGCGATCACGGCGTCCCCGACGTGGTGGTCAACAACGCCGGAATCCTGATCTCCGGCGGATTCCTGGAGCAGAGTGGCGACGACTGGCGGCGCATGATCGCCATCAACATGATGGGACCGCTGTTCGGTTCGCGAGTGTTCGTGCAGCGCATGGTCGATGCGGGCAAGCGCGGTGCGATCGTCAACATCTGCTCGGTCGGCGCGTTCCTGCCCACCCCGCTCGGCCCGTCCTACGTGACCGCCAAGGCCGGGGCCTGGATGGGCACCCAGGCCCTGCGCGCCGAATACGCGGGCCAGGGCATCCGGGTGAGCGCAATCTGCCCGGGCCTGATCCGCACGGATCTGTCGGCCAACGGCACCCGGGCGGGCGCGGATGCCGGCGCCGAGGCGGACTGGGCGGCGAAACTCGCTCGGGGACAACAGGTCTTCGGCCGCTCGCCCGACCGGGTAGCCGCCGCCATCGACCGCGCGATTCGCTGGAACCTGGCCACGGTGCCGGTCGGCATCGAAGCCTGGGCCGGGTGGTACCTGTCCCGGCTGTCACCCGGAGTGATGCGAGGGGTCACCGGGCTGGCACGAATGCCGTTGGCGGAGACCGCGGTCAACCTGTCGGGTCGCGTGCTGGGCGGTGCGCGATGAAGACGGCGATCGTGACCGGCGGCGGCGCGGGCATCGGCCGCGAGACCGCCCGCCTGCTGGCGGAGACCGGATACCGCGTGGTGATCGCCGACATCGACGAGCAGGCCGCGCTGGCGGCGGCCGACGAGATCACCGCCGACGGTGGCCGGGGGCACGCCTTCCGGCTCGACGTGGCCGGTGAAGCGCAGTGGGACAAGATCGCGGAGTGGGTGTACGGCGAGTTCGGCCCCGCGCACGTGTTGATCAACAACGCCGGGATTCTGGACACCGGCGGCTTCGTGGAAACCAGTGCGGCGCAATGGCAGCGCACCATCGACATCGATCTGATGAGCGTCATCTACGGCTCGCGGGTGTTCGCCCGGCAGATGATCGACGCCGGAGTCCGCGGGCACATCGTCAACCTGTCCTCCGGCGCGGCCTTCTTCCCCGCTCGCTACATCCCCGCCTACGCCGCGGCCAAGTCGGCGGTGCTCATGGCCACCCAGGCGCTGCGAGTAGAGCTGCGCCCCAAAGGAATCGGGGTAACGGCCATCTGCCCCGGGGCCATCCGCACCGATCTGCTCGCACACGGCACCCGCGCCGGACTCGACGCCGACGAGCAGGAAGCCTGGCGCGCGAGCCTGGGTAGGGTCCAGTCCCTGGCGTACGCCACCCCGGACAAGGTCGCCCGCGTCATCGAGCGCTCGATTCGCCGTAATCGCGCGGTGGTCCCGGTCAATCCCGAAGCCTGGTTCGGCTACGGGATGTTCCGCCTGTCCCCGAGCCTGGTCCGGGTCGCGGGCAGCGTGGGTTCCTTCGACCTCGCCGACCGGCTCCTGCCTCGCGTTCAGCCGCTGCTGAACCTGATCACGAAGTGAGACAGCCATGAACACCATCGAGAAGCCGGAGTTCGAGGTCGCCGTGATCGGCGCCGGTCCCGGCGGCATCGCGGCCGCGGTGAAACTGCGCCGTGCGGGTATCGACGACTTCATCGTGCTCGAACGCGCCGACGAGGTCGGCGGCAGCTGGCACGAGAATCACTATCCCGGTCTGGGCGTGGATATTCCGGCCCTGGCCTACCAGTACTCGTTCGCGCGCAAGGCGGACTGGACCCGGGTCTTCCCGCTCGGCGCGGAGGTCAAAAAGTACCACGTCGAGGTCGCACACCGATTCGGCGTCCACGAACGCGTTCGGTTCGGCGCCGAGGTCGAGCGCGAGGAGTGGGACGAGGACGCCGACCACTGGAAGTTGCGCCTCGCGGACGGGTCGGTGGTGACGGCTCGCTTCGTCATCAGCGCGGTCGGCGCGTTCGTGCGACCCAAGGTCGACGTCGGCATTCCCGGCGCGCGCACGTTCAAGGGCAAGGTACTGCGCCCGAGCAGCTGGGACGACGGCTACGACCTGACCGGCAAGCGCGTCGGCATCATCGGCACCGGAGCCAGTGCGGTGCAGATCATTCCGGCCATCGCACCGGAGGTTGCCCGGCTCACGGTCTTCCAGCGCACCCCCGTCTGGTCACTGCCCAAACCGGATTTCCCGGTTCCGCCGGCGCTGCGCCGCGTGCTCGCGGTCCCCGGGGTGCAGCCGTTCCTGCACGGCAGCGCGCTGGTGGTCATCGACCTCGCGTTGCGGCTCGCCATCGGCGCGCCGTCGTCGGTCGTGCATCCGGTGATGGATCGCTTCGACGCCGTCTGTCGATCGCTGTACCGGCGCTACCTGACCTACGTGATCAAGGATCCGGCCACCCGCGCCGCCCTGACCCCGGACTTCGGTCCGGTCGCCAAGCGCCCGACCATGTCCAACGGTTACCTGCGCGCCTACAACCGCGACAACGTCGAGTTGGTGACCACGCCGATCGAGAAGATCACCCCGACCGGCGTCCGCACGGGCGATTCGACCCTGCACCGGTTCGACGCGCTCATTCTTGCGACCGGCTACGAGGTGTTCTCCGATCCGGAGACCTACCGGCCCGGGACAGTGCTGGGGCGCAACGGATTCGACCTGGCGAAGTTCTATCACGAGGAGGGATTGCAGGCGTACCAGAGCGTTTCGGTACCCGGCCTGCCCAACCGCTGGACCCTGGTCGGCCCGTACTCCTGGACCGGCTCGGGCTGGCACGCCTTCGTCGAGATGACCGCCGATCACGCGGTGCGCGCCATCGGCGAGACGCGCAGGCGCGGCGCGGGCTGGTGCGAGATCCGCCGGGACGCCGCCGACGCCTATCACCGGCAGGTGCATCAGCGGGGCGAGTCGCTGCGCTACTACCTGGCCGATCTCAACGGCCACGTCCCGACCTACTACCGGAACTCGCAGGGCGACACCACCTATGTGCGCCCGTCCGGGTTCTTCGAGGCGAGCCGCGGCAATCGCCGGTTCCCCCTGGACGACTACGAATACAGAACCCGCGCCGACGCGACGGTGCCGGCATGACCGGGATCGCCGACGGCGTCGGCAGGACAGGTGGCGCAATGTCTTTCGTGGATCCGGCCGTGCCGGGACAGGTCAACATCGAATTCTCCAGCCGGGCCAGTCTGCGGCTGCGCGCGGCGAACGCGGTGCTGCGCGCGATTCTGCGCCCCGGGCTGCACGCGGTCTGTGTCGCCGGGGAGAGCCCGCTCCTGCGCGGCGACCGGGCCTTCCGTATCGCCAACCGGGTCGATGTCTTCGCGGCGCCGCTGCGCCCGGCGCGCGGCACCCGGCGGGAGATGGTGCGGTTCGACGATTTCCGTGCCGAATGGCTGTGGCACCGGGACGATCCCGGGCCGGGCGAGATCGAGCACGGCGCGATCCTGTACTTCCACGGCGGCGGTTTCGTGGCCGGCGGCCTGAACAGCCATCGCCGCCACGCCGCCCGCATCGGCCGCACGGCGGGCCTGCCGGTGCTGAACGTGGACTACCGGCAGCTGCCCGAGGGCCACATCACCGACACCGTCGACGACGCGCTGACCGCGTACCGGTATCTGCTCGACGGTGGTCGTGCGCCCGAACGCATCGTGTTCGCCGGTGATTCGGCCGGCGGCGGCCTGGTCTTCATGGCCGCGCTCGCCGCTCGAGCGCGGGGCATGGCGCTGCCCGCCGGGCTCATGGCCATCGCGCCCTTCGCCGACCTCGATCCCGCGATCCGGTTCGCCCATCCCAACGACCGCACCGATTCGATGCTTTCGGCCCGGGCGCTCTCGATTCCGGCACTGATCGGCTTCGCCCGGGACGGCGTGCTGGATCCGGCGTGGTCACCGGTCAATCACGACTTCACCGGGATGCCACCGACGCTGATCCAGGTGAGCGATATCGAAGTGCTGCTGCCGGATTCGGAGGCGCTGGCCGAACGCTGCGCCGAGGCGGGCGTCCCGCACACCCTGCAGCTGTGGAACAACGCCATCCACGTCTTCCAGGCGGGCGCGGACCTGCTGCCCGACGCGCGGGCGGCGGTCGCCGAGATCGGGACGTTCATCCGGGGCGTGATCGACAGCCACGCGGGCGGCTTCGCGGATCGGACCACCGCGGCATGACCGGACCGACGAACAGGGGGCACAGCACCATGAACTCGCGCAACACACCGGACTTCGAAGTCCTCGTCATCGGGGCCGGCTTCGGCGGCATCGGCACCGGGACGGCCCTGCGCCGCGCGGGGATCGAGAACTTCCTGATCATCGACAAATGGGATCGGGTCGGCGGCACCTGGAACGCCAACACCTACCCCGGCGTCGCCGTCGACGTGCCCTCCCCGATCTACAACTTCTCCTTCCAGCAGCGCTCGCACTGGTCGCGATTCTTTGCCCCGGGCAGCGAGATTCAGCGCTACGCCGAGGAAGTCGTCGACCAGCAGGGCCTGCGGGGCAGGCTGCGGCTCGGCTGCGGGGCCACCGAGGCGCGCTTCGACGAGGCCGAGGACGTGTGGCGGGTGCGCACCACCGACGGTGACGAGATCACCGCGCGGTTCGTGGTGAGCGCCGTCGGAGCCCTGGAACAGCCCAAGCCACCGGCGATTCCGGGCATCGAGGACTACGCCGGCCGTCTGATGCACACCGCGCGGTGGGATCACTCCTACGACTTCGCCGGCAAGCGGGTCGCGGTGATCGGCACCGGAGCCACCGCGTTGCAGGTGATTCCGCAGCTCGCGGATCAGGTCGAGCACCTGACGGTCTTTCAGCGCACCGCCATCTGGGTCGCGCCCAAACCGGACTTCCCGATGGGCGCGCTGAGCAACCGGGCGCTGGACTTCGCGCCCGTGCAGCAGGCCGTCCGGCTGATCGGCAATGTGGCGGTGAACGCGGGACTCGGCATCGGCCTGGCCTTCTCGGACTATCCGCGGGTGACCTCGGCCGCGCTGACCACGGGGGAGCGGGCGCTCAAAGCGTATCTGTTCACCCAGATTCGGGATCCGGAGTTGCGCCGGGCGCTGACCCCGAGTTATCGGCTCGGGTGCAAACGACCGTCGATCTCCAACACCTACTTCCGGACCTACACCCGGCCGCACGTCGATCTGGTCACCGACCCGATCGCCAAGTTCACCGCCGACGGGATCGCCACCGAGGACGGCACGCTGCGCGAGTTCGACATGGTGGTCACCGCCACCGGCTTCCAGGTCATGGACAAGGGCGCGACGCCGCCCTATCCCGTCTACGGTTGCGGGGGAATCGAATTGGGCGACTTCTGGGACCGGCACAGGTACCAGGCGTACGAGGGTGTCTCGGTCCCGGCGTTTCCCAACATGTTCCACATCTTCGGTCCCTACGGTTACGCCCCGGGCTCGGTGATTCCCCTGATCGAGGCCACTGCCGCGCACAGCGCCCGGGCGATCAAGGAGACCCTGCGCCGCCACGCGACCCGCGTGGAGATCCGGCATGAGCCCCATGACGCGTACTTCGCGCGCATGTACGCCCGCAACAAGAACACCTACCTGTTCAAGCAGGGCTGTGCGGAGTCCCGCACGTACTACATCAACTACCAGGGCGACGGCCCGGCGTTCCGGGCCACGACCCAGGCCGGAATGTATTGGAGCAACCGGCATTTCCCGCTCGACCACTACCGGTACACCGCTGTCCGCCCGGTCCGCTCGGACCCCCGCGCGGCCGCGGTCCCGGCCAACCCCTGAGAAGGAGGCCGGATCATGAGCATCGGCTCGGCACTGCGCGAACAACGACCGTCCCCGCCCATCGACGAATCGGTCTTCGAGAACGCCTCCCTGGTCTTCCGGACCGCCCACACCTTCGCGGCGCCACCGGACCGGGTGTGGTCGATCCTCGACGGTGACCGCATGTTCGAATGGCTGCCGTTTCCCGGTATCGGCGTGCGCTACGACTCCGCCGAACGCGGTGCCGGGGTGGTCCGGGAAATGGGTTCGGTGACCCCGCCTTTTCGTGGCCTGTGGATTCAGCGCGAGGAGTTCTGGAGTCACGAACACGCGAAACGCATCAGCTACGGGGCGATCAGCGGCACCTGGATCTACGTGCTGCTGGTGCGGCACTACGCCGAGGAGATGACCCTCGCCGGCACCGCGGACGGCGGCACCGACCTGGTTTGGACGGTGGCCGTGACCCCGCGCCTGCCGCTGCGCGTGGGCGCCCTGCCGATCTTCGCGCCGATCTGGCGTGCGATCTACCGGGTGAGCCTGCGCGGCCCGATGCAGCGACGACTCGCCGAAAAGCACTGACTTCCAGACAGATTGGATGAGCAATGGGCATTACCTCGTTCTTGCACACGCAGCACCCGGCGTCGGTGCCCGCGGTCGACGACACACTGTTCGACACCGCGGCGCTGGTCTTCACCGTGCAGCGGGATTTCGACGCACCGGTGCACGCGGTGTGGACGGCCATCGACGACGATCACGCCTGGAAGTGGCTGCCGTTCCCCGGGCTCGGGGTGATCTACGATTCGCCGGCTCGCGGTGTCGGTGTCATCCGCGAGATGGGGTCGGTCTTCGGGCCGTTCCGCGTCCTGTGGGTCGAGCGGGAGAAGTTCTGGCGGTACGTGCCCAATCAGCGCATCACTTTCGGTGTGGTGAGCGGCAATTGGATGCAGTACCTGGCGGTGCGACAGTACGGCGAGGACAAGACGTTCACCGATCTCGGGAACGGCCGGACCCGGGTGGTGTGGAAGGTCGCGGTCACCCCGCGGCTGCCGCTGCGGTTCTCGACGTGGTTCCCGCCCGTGTGGCGAACCGCCTACCGGATCGGGGGGATCGGGCCCCTGTTCACCCGGCGCGTGAACCAGGTCGCGCGCACGAGCCGACCGCAACTGCGGTCGATCGACACCAATGGAATCGGCGCGTCAGCGCCGAGCGATCAGCACGCCGAGGAAGGCGCGAAATGAGCCGTACCAATGGATCCGGAACGAAGCACGTCAGTCCGCTCGAACAGCCGCAGCACGAGGTCGTCGTCATCGGTGCGGGAATCGGCGGCATCTGTGCCGGGGTGAAGCTCCAGGAGATCGGGGTCGAGGACTTCCTGATCGTCGACCGCATCGCCGGCCTCGGTGGCACCTGGTTCAGCCACAGCTATCCCGACGCCGGCTGCGACATCCCGAGCACGACCTATCAGTTCTCCTTCGCGCGCAAACCCGACTGGGATCGGCTCTTCGCCAAGCGCGACCAGATCCTGGAGTACCTGCGGGAAGTCGCGGCGGACTACGATCTGCCCCGTCGAATGCGGTTCGACACCACCATCGTTCGCGAGGAATGGGACGAGGACCACGGGCTGTGGCGGTTGCACGTGGATACCGGGGAGATCATTACCGCGCGGTTCGTGATCAGCGCGGTCGGGGCGTACATCAATGCCAAGACCGAGCCGAACATCCCCGGGCTGAAGTCGTTCGCGGGGGTATCCATGCATCCCGCGCACTGGAACCACGACTACGACTTCACCGGCAAGCGGGTCGGCATCATCGGCGTCGGCGCGAGCACCATGCAGATCGCGCCCAAGCTGGCCGCGCAGGTCGAACGGCTGGACATCTATCAGCGCACCCCGCAGGTGTACCTGCCGAAACCGGATTTCGTGCTGCGCCCGTGGATGCAGAAGCTGCTGGGGTTGCCCGGCGGGTCCGCGGTCGCCAACGGCATCGCGCAGACCGTGATCGACGCCGGGCTGCGCATCGCGATCTACACGCCCGCACCGCTGTGGCGAGGCGGCGCGCGCGTCATCGACTTCGCCGGCCGCGGGGCATATGCCGGGTGGGTGCGATACAAGGTGAAGGACAGGGAGATTCGCAAACACTTGCGTCCCGACTTCGGGATCGTCTGCATTCGCGGGGGAGCGGGCGGGGACTACCTGCCCACCCTGAACCGGGAGAACGTCGAACTCGTCACCGCCGGGATCGCCGAGATCACCCCGACCGGGATCCGCGACGCCGACGGCGTCGAACGCGAGGTCGACGCCCTGGTGGTGTCCACCGGCTACGAGGTGTTCTCCGATCCGGAGAGCTACAAGCCCGGAACCGTCATCGGCCGTGACGGTTTCGACCTCGGCGTCTTCTACAACACCGAGGAGTTGAAGGCGTACTACAGCACCTCGGTCGCCGGTATCCCGAACCGGTTCATCATGATCGGCCCGTATTCCTGGACGGGCACCGCCTTCCACTATTTCGTGGAGAACGCGATGCGCCACATCGCGACGGTGATCGACGAGACCCGCAGGCGCGGCGCGTCGATCGTGGAGGTACGGCCCGAGGCGCAGGAACGTTTCCACGCCGACATGCTGCGCAGCGGCCGAAACCTGTCCTACTACTTGGAAACGCGCTGCGAGGGCTCCAACAGCTACTTCGTCAACTCCCAGGGCAAGTCGCCTTACATCCGCCCCTGGTCGCTGCTGAAGACCTATCGCAAGGCGGTGCGCTTCGACCGCGACGACTACAGCTACCGCAGCCCCGTCGAGCTCGACTCGATCGTGGAATCCAGGACGATCGAGCCCGCCCGCGGGTAGCCGGGCCGAACATGGCGGCAGCCGGCCTCCGGCCGCTGGCTCGGTTGCCCGGGCCCGGGATCTCATCGATGCGAGTCCCGCTGCCGCGCAACCGGTTCGTGATCGCGCGGCGGCACCGGCCAGGTCCACCCGCGCTCCCGACGAATCGCGAGCAGCTGGCGGCGCGCGTTGCACGAGGCGGGGGAGGGCGCGGGCGAGTCCCCCGCGACGCAGTTCCGATGCCGCCACAGCAGCGTTTTCACCGTGATCGGGCTCAACCGGACGGTCGCCGGGATGCGGTGGTGGGACAGGCGCGAGTACACCTCGTCACCGGGCCCGATGCCGGCCGCGCAGCCGGTGCGTGTTGGCCATGGGGACCCGGTGGAAGTTCCGCCCGCCCGCGACCAGAGCCGAAGCCTGTGGTGCGGGCGGGATTTGGGAACTTTCGGCGGAGATCCCCCAGACGATCGTGGCGAGGCAGATGATCATGGCGGCGAGGACAAGCAGAAATTGGAGTGCGGCGGACATCATCGCGAAGCTCCCTCGGTAGGCCGTTCCAGGCGGATCGGACTGGGGACGTCAGTGGAGTCCGAGCAGGACATCACCGCTGGTAAGCGCACCGTGCGCGTTCAATGGATTTCCAAACGAGAATTGCCATTTCGCCAGGGGCGTTTCCGGTTCGGTGTCACACTGGTTCCGTTCGAAGCGGTCCAGCCATTCCGTGTACCCGGGGGTAGTCAACGATGGCCGAGGAAGACAGCACGCTGCCGCGCCGACAACTCGGGCGGTTCCTACGTCAGTACCGTGAAGAAATCGGCATGACCATGGCCCAGGCCGCTCGGATCGTCGAGATCGGGACCTCCACGTTGCACCGGCTGGAGAAGGGGACAGCCGACAAGGTCCGCATCCGAATCGTCGTGCACCTGTGCGAGATCTACGAGCGATCGGCGGAGGACACCGCCGCGATGAAGCGGCTCGCCGATCAGGCGGCCGCCAAGACGTGGTATCAGGAATACGGAGACCTGATTCCCGGCCGGTTCGACCACTATGTCGGCCTGGAAGCCGCAGCGCGGCAGCTGGTTTCGTATCAAGAGCTGGTCCCCGGTCTGCTCCAAACACGGGATTACGCCTGGACGATGGCGCGCAGTCATCTGGTGGACGTCGCAGACCACGACATCGACCGGTTCGTCGACCTGCGTCTGCGTCGACAGATGATCATCAATCGGAAGACGGAGCCGATCGACTTCGATGTGGTACTCCACGAGTCCGCCCTGCGGAGAGTTGTCGGCGGTCCCCGGATCATGGCGAAACAACTGCGGCACTTGGCGGATGCGGGCACCCGCCCGAACATCACCCTTCGTGTGCTCCCGTTCTCCGCAGGAATTCCCCTGGGGATGCTGTCCGGCCCGTTCGTGATTCTCTACTTCGGGCTGGACAGCAAGGGCCGCAACGCCGAACCCCCGGTCGTCTACGTGGAGAGCGTTCTCACCGCCGACATCTATCTCCAGAAGGAAAGCGACCTCGAGCGCTATGGTGCGGTATCGGCAGCACTGCACAGCGCGTCGTCCAGCCCGGAGGACAGTCGGTTGTTGCTGAGGAAGATCGCGAAGGAGTTCGAGGCGTGAACGTGGACCTAGGTGGCGCTGAATGGTTCAAGAGCAGCCATAGCCAGGGGGTGCAGGAATGCGTGGAGGTCTGTCACCGGGCCGACCGGGTCGGAGTTCGGGACTCCAAGAACCCTGCGGGGCCGGAGCTCTGGTTCTCCGGGGCGGCGTGGGACGCGTTTCTGGGGAGCGGCATCTGGGAAGTCTGACTCGGGACGAGGTGGGGGAGTGATGGCCTGCGTGGCCCTTCATTACCAACCCGTTCCGAGCCGACACCCGGGTCGCGGTGTCAGCACGCAACCGGCTACCGCGACACGGTGATCGGATTTCCCCTGCTCGAGCGGTCTTCGCAACACGGGACCGCGAATTTCTACCGCATCGCGACCGAGTCTCGCTAACCTACTCGGCAGGAGCTTTTCCCGGGCAACACGGAGCAATAAGAGGTGTGTGTGATGTCAGATCCGGCCAACACCGAGCCGACGAAGAACGAGACCGACGCGGCGCAGGACCCTCGCCATCAGGTGGATGAGGTCCCCACGGCGTACTACCGCCTCTCCGATATCGACTTCGACTCGTAACCGGGCCCGTTGGCCTCGAAGGTCAACTGACGCAGAACGATCTGCTCGATCCCGCACCCGGCCCGCCCACTCGGCGCGCGGCCGGGTGCGGTTTCGTCCGGGCATGAATACACCTCCTGTTCGGCTCGAGCTCGATGGCGGACCGTGTTGTCGGAAGTGACACCGCCGGTGGGTATCTCGCGTTCGGGATGGTCATGGCGGTTGTCCCCTCCCACCGAGAACCGGTGATCACGGTCGCCCGGATCTGGCACGGCCTCAGAAGATGAAGACCAGCCGCCCCCCGGTGCCGCCGGCCTCGATCTGCCGATGGGCATCGCTCGCCTGTCCGGGCAGGCAGGTGGCCGCGACGCGCAGGGTGAGTTCGTCGCGCTCGGCGGCATCGCGGAGCTTCTCGAGTTCCGCTGTAGCGCTGAGCAACTCGTACTCCGGGCGATACGTCCAGCGGATCCCGTCACCCGGCCTGCCGGTGAACCCGCACGCCGAGAAGATCGATCCGCCGGGAACAACCGCCGGGGTGATGGCGTCGTCGAGCATCGCGGTGTCGATGACGCCGTCCACCGGCCCGGCCGCGGCGAGAATGGCCCGCGCGAGCCCCGGCCCGCGCTCGACGATCATGTCCGCCCCGAGCGCGGTGACCAGTTCGCGGTCATCCGGCGTCGCGTCCGCGATCACCCGAATGCCGGCCGCTTTCGCGAGTTCGACCGCGAACCCGCCCACCGCCCCCGCGGCGCCGGTCACCGCGATGATCGACCCCTCGCCGACCCGCAGTGAATCCAGCGCCGCGCGCGCGGTGAGCGCGTTCATCAGCAGCGTCGCCGCCGCGACGGGTGTCTTGCCACGTGGGGCGTGCACCACCGACGCCGCGTCGGCGATCACGAACTCCGCCTGCGCCCCGCAGGCCAGTCGGGGATGCACGAGCGCGATCACCGCGTCGCCGCACAGCAGACGCCCTTCCACGCCGGGCCCGACCTCGTCGATGACCCCGGCCGCGTCCCAGCCCACCACATAGGGTCCGGTGTGCACCGGATACCACTGCGGCAGCTGCCGGGCGATGGCTCCCGACCGCGCGTCGGCGTCGGCGATATTGATATCCGCCGCCTCGACCTTGATCCGGACCTGTCCCGGTCCAACATGTGGTTCGGGCAGGGTCAGCAGGGTCATGACTTCCGGCCCACCGAACCGTTCGAAACCAACTGCCAGCATGGAATCACTCCCTCGAAGGGCGAATGACCTGTTCACAGAATGGATCCCGCGGGGATCGCCATCGCGGAGCGGTGCCCGGGGCGATGACCGTAGACGTCCCGCGCACCCGTTCTCGGCGGGCGCGGTCGTCGCCGCGCTGCCGGGGGACGACCGATGAATTCGGGCGATATCTGGATAGCTATACTATTCCCTGGCTGATTGCTGTCAAGCATTCGATGTGAATTCGATGCCCTACCTGGGCGGATTCGTCGACTGGCTGCTTGGAAATTGTCACGCTATTCGAATAGCTCTACTATGTGAATAGCAAGTTCAGACCTGATCGGTCTCGACGACAAGGAATGCCATGAACAGCCCCTTCCGTGATCCCGTCATCGCCGACGGTGAGAAGTCGCTCTACCGGATCAGGCTCGGCGATGATCCCGAAGGCGGCCGGATCATCGGTCTGGTCGAACAGGACGGGGACGCCTACGTGTCCTGCCTCGAGGCGGGTTCCGCGGATGCGTACAGCGCGAAGGTCGAACAGCGCATCCGCCGGTCCGGCGGGCGCATGGATGCCGAAAGTTACCAGGCGGCTTCGTATTTCGAAGGCAGGATGGTCTCACGTGAGGAGGGCTACTTCATCGGCACGCAGCACATGCAGTTCGGCGGCAAACTCGCGCCCTTCCCGCGCGGGGTGATGCCCCTGCTGGGCGGGCTGACCCTGTTGCGCGGGCTCGACTTCCGTCCCGGCGCGAAGACCAAACTCGATCTGTGGCTGGCGTTCTCGATCCACTGGCCGCTGGAGGTCAAGGTGGAGAAGCGCGTCCGGGTCGACGTCCCCGCCGGCTCGGTGGATGCCTGGCAGGTGCGCATGCGCCCGAGCTTCAGCCACGTGAACGGCCTGCTGGACAAGGTGATTTCGGGTCTGCTACCCCCGTTCATCGGCCATTTCGAGACGTCCGGCGCACATCGCCTGGTGCGCTTCAGCTTCCCCAGCGGCCCGCTCCCGTGGCAGCCCCGCGCGGTCATCGAGCTCACCGACTGACGATCCCCGGCGGAAATGCTGCGGGCTCACCGGGATCGCGCCCGGTCGTATCCTCGTGGTCGTGCCGTCACTTCTTCAGGACACGCTGTTCTTGCTCATGATGGAACCCGAACGCCCCGAACCACTTCGCCGCGCCACGGCCGCACTCCCGCGCGGTCTCGCCGAGTTCTTCTCGATCGTCGGCGAGATCCCGCTCGGCCAAGATGGTTTCTCGCGCACCGTATGGAACGAGGGAAACGGCGAAGGGCCGATGATCGGAGTTCCGGCTCGGCTGAGCGCAGAGGAGGGAATGCCAGCATGAGCGTCAATACCTACCCTGCGACCGCCGCACTGTCCGAGAGCATGTGGGTTCTAGAGGTGTACGGGCTGCCCGAGGGGGTGCACAGCGTGACTCAGGGCCGCACTGTGTCGGAGGCGCGAGCAGTGGCCCGAGTGGATGTTGCGCGACTGCTCGAAGTCACCGCCGACACCGTCGATATCTCTATCTGGTGCGATGCCTGCCTGCTCGAACATGATGCCGCAGCAGTCGAGGCATACAGGGATCCTGAAGGCGTATTTTGCTCGTCCTGTTCAGGAGGACCACGTTGCGTGTGCTCGTTCTGCAAAGGATGAGAGTGCACTCCGCGATGCTGGACCATGCTCCGACACCGCACTGTATGCCGCATACCGCGCTGACCGAACCGGCCAGCGCTATGCGGCGGAAGATCAACTGACGGTGTCTATCCGAGGCCGGCCGGGCGCACGCACATGTTGATTTCCCCGCATCGCCCGTGCGAGTTCGACGCTCCGAATCCGTTGGTGTCAAGGCTCGGGACATGCGATTCTTCGATGATGCAGTCAGATCGCTAACGCGCTCCGGCATTTGGACCCGGTGCGCTACTGCGTGAGCGCAGCCGCAGACTGCGCAGCATATCGATGGCGTCCCGGCTGCCGCAGTGGATGAAACGGTCGGGCAACCGTGCTGAGGTGCTGGCTGGTCTTGCCCGGCTCCGGACCCTCGCTGCGCGTACCTCGCCCGCCGATCGATCCGACCTCGCCTACTGACGTGCCAATTCCGCGTTGGCGAGATGTCGTCGACGTCGTTCGAATCATGACTCGGGCCTCGATGGGCGCAAGGCTGCTCATGGCTGCCGACCGTGGTCGAGCACCAACGAAATGTTCGCTACTGCCGCATACCGCGCTGACCGAACCGGCCGGCGCGGAGCCCGCGGAAGGTCTAGTGGCCGTGCCGGTCCGAGGCTGGTGGAACGTCCGGAACTGCCTGCGGATTCAGGCGGTTATCGCAACACCTCATCGAGTGCTTCTGATGGTGTACGGAATCCGAGGGTTTGTCGAGGGCGGCTGTTGAGCTGG
>NZ_JBEXUS010000060.1:40901-48677 GCF_040614455.1 Nocardia sp. NPDC005978 | reverse complement strand
GCTGCGCCGTACGGCATGATCGAACACGACATGACCAGCACGCCCGAACACCGCAGGCTTTTCGGCCTGGGCGCGAGTTTTCGTGCGAGCTGCGCTGTGCGGGAACCGCTAGGTGCGGGGCTTGCGCTTGTGGTCCTGGCGCTTGAAGTCCCGGTCCGCGGGGCGGCGGGGGGCACGGCTCATCGAGCGCTGGCCGGGGGCGCCGGAATCGAGCTCCAGCTGAATGAGCTGACCGCTGATGCGGGTGCGGCTCAGCGCGTTCAGGGTCTCCTGCGACAGGTCCGCGGGCAGCTCGACCAGGCTGTGGTCCGGGCGAATGCTGATGTGGCCGAAGTCGCTCCGGCGTAGCCCGCCCTCGTTGGCGATGGCGCCGACGATCGCGCCGGGCGCGACCTTGTGCCGCTTGCCGACCGCGATGCGGTAGGTCGCCAGCTCCGCGCCGGTGTTGCGGTGCAGCGAGGGGCCGCCCTCGCGCGGGCGGCGCTCACGGTCGCCGGCGAAGGAGCGCTCGGGACGCTCGCGGCGCTCGCGCACCACGGGCTCCGGGTCGGGCTCCATGAAGAAGTTGTTGCCGTCGTACGAGCCGACCGCCAGGGCCGCGGCGATGTCCACCAGCGGAATGTTGTGCTCGCGCTCGTAGTCCTCGATGAGCTTGCGGAACAGCGGCAGGTTCGCCGACGCGAGGTTCTCGGTGATGGTGTCGCCGAACTTGGTGACGCGCTGCGCGTTCACGTCGTCCACGCTGGGCAGCTGCATCTCGGTCAGCGGCTGGCGGGTCGCGCGCTCGATGGCGTCGAGCAGGCGGCGCTCGCGCGGGGCGACGAACAGCAGGGCGTCACCGCTGCGGCCCGCGCGGCCGGTGCGGCCGATGCGGTGCACGTAGGACTCGGTGTCGTGCGGGATGTCGTAGTTCACCACGTGCGAGATGCGCTCGACGTCCAGGCCGCGGGCGGCGACGTCGGTGGCGACCAGGATGTCGAGCTGGCCGTTCTTGAGCTGACCGATGGTCCGCTCACGCTGGGCCTGCGCGATGTCGCCGTTGATGGCCGCGGCGGAATAGCCACGCGCGCGCAGCTTTTCGGCCAGCTCCTCGGTGGCCTGCTTGGTGCGCACGAAGATGATCATGGCCTCGAAGGACTCGACCTCGAGGATGCGGGTCAGCGCGTCCAGCTTGCGCTGGTACGACACCGACACCCAGCGCTGGGTGATGTTCGTGTTGGTGGAGGTCTTGGTCTTGACCGTGATCTCCACCGGGTCGTGCAGGTACTGCTTGGCGATCTTGCGGATCACCGGCGGCATGGTCGCGGAGAACAGCGCGACCTGCTTCGTTTCGGGCGTGTCGCGCAGAATGCGCTCGACGTCGTCCTGGAAGCCCATCTTGAGCATCTCGTCGGCCTCGTCGAGGACCAGGTACTGCAACTGGGTCAGATCCAGCGTGCCGCGCTCCAGATGGTCGATGACGCGACCGGGCGTGCCGACCACGACGTGCGCGCCGCGGCGCAGGCCGGACAACTGCACGGCGTAGTTCTGGCCGCCGTAGATCGGCAGCACGTTCAGACCCGGAATGTGGGTGGAGTACCGGCCGAAGGCCTCCGCCACCTGGATCGCGAGCTCACGGGTCGGTGCGAGCACCAGCGCGCGCGGGGCCTTGCCGGTGACTTCCAGACCCATGAGGATCGGGATGGCGAAGGCGGCGGTCTTGCCGGTACCGGTCTGCGCGAGACCCACCACGTCCGAGCCCGCCAGCAGCGGCGGAATCGTCGCAGCCTGAATCGGCGACGGCGATTCGTAGCCGACATCGGCGATGGCCCGCAGGACGCGGTCATCGATACCGAGATCAGCGAAGGACGGGCCGTTCGCGTCCCTCTCGTCGTCAGTGGGAACGCTGTCGGCCGGTGAGGTACTCATTGACCAGCAGTTTACTGCCTTACCCTGGTCGCCCCGACCATCGGGTGAATAGGCTGGAAGTCGTGCAACCGGACAACCCGCCCGCATCTGCGGCAACGCCCCCCGTTCTGTCGGCATCCGGGCTGGGTCACGCCGAACCCGCGCCCGTCCGCAACTACGTCACCGGCGCGGTCACGACCGCCGAATCCGCCAGCTCAGAGGCGATGAGCGCGCTCGCGCACGAACCGGCGGCGCAGGCGGCGGCTCCCGTCGGAGTGTCGCCCGCGGGCGCGGTGGACATCGCCGTGGTGCAATTCGCGCCCGGCGCCGACACCGTGGCCAATCTCACCGCGTTGCGGGCCGAGGTGCGGGCGGCCAGTGAACTCGGGGCGAAGGTCGTCATCGCACCCGAATACTCGATGTACGCGGTGACGCGGCTGGACGAACGGGTGGTCAAGGCGGCTGAACCGCTCACCGGTCCGTTCGTGAACGGATTGCGCGGCATCGCAGCCGAATTCGGGGTGCACCTGGTGGCCGGCGTGGTGGAGGCGCCCGGCGGTGATCAGCCCGCGGACCGCATCTACAACACGCTGGTCGCGGCTACCCCGAACGCCGAATTCGCCGCCGTCTACCGCAAGGTGCACCTGTATGACGCGTTCGGATTCCAGGAGTCCGAGCTGGTGCTGCCCGGCCCGCTCGACCCGCCGCAGACCTTCACCGTCGACGGGGTCGTGTTCGGGATGCAGACCTGTTTCGATCTGCGGTTCCCCGAGGGCATCCGGCGCATCGCCGACACCGGGGCCCACGTGCTGGTGCTGCCCGCGCAATGGATCCCCGGCCCCGGCAAGGTCGATCAGTGGACGACGCTGCTGCGGGCGCGGGCCATCGAGAACACCATGTACGTGGCCGCTTCGGACCAGGCCGCCCCGCGCGGCTCGGGCGCGTCCATGATCATCGCCCCCTCCGGCGCGGTACTGGCCGAGCTGGGCGATCAACCCGGCATCGCCACCGCCCGCGTGGACCTGGACCAGCTCCGCGAGGTGCGCGCCACGAATCCGAGTCTGGCCCTGCGCCGCTTCGGAATTCGCGAGGAGTAGGCCACCCGCACGGGGGTGTTCACGCGCAGGCGAGAATCCGGCGCTGCCCGGTTGGCGCCCGCCAGAGCTATGCCGGCCGGCGACCGTCACACGGCCGAGGTGTCGTGCGGACGGGGTCGTCGTGGGGCCGGCAAGCTCGTCGGGCGGCAAGGCTTGCCGCCGGCGAGATGCCGCCGGTTCCTGCGCGCGGGACGGGCGCGGCAGCCGAGGGCCGAGCCGAGGGGCGGCCGGCGCAACTAGACTGGGCGGCAATGACCTATCCGGATCGGGGGACCGCCGGGCGGGCACTGGGCGGGGTGCTCGTGCGGTTGCGCACGGCGGATCCGCTGCTGCTGGGGTTGCCGCGCGGCGGGGTGCCGGTGGCGGCGGCCATGCGGCGCATCATCGGCGGAGATCTGGACGTGCTGCTGGTGCGCAAGCTCGGGGTGCCGTGGCAGCCGGAACTGGCGGTGGGCGCGATCGGCGAGGACGGGGTTCGGGTGCTCAACCCCGACGTCATGCGCCTCACCGGCGTGACGCCCGAGCAGATCGCCGAGGTCGAGCTGCTCGAACGCCGGGAACTGGAACGCCGGCGGCGCGTATTGCGCGCGACCCCGCCGATCCCGCTGAAGGACCGCACGGTGGTGATCGTCGACGACGGCATGGCCACCGGCGCGACGGTCGCGGTCGCCTGCGAGGTCGCCCGCCTGCACGAGCCCCGCCACCTGCTGGTGGCGGTCCCGGTCTCGTCCTGGGAAGCGCTGCAACGCATTCGGCTGCTCGCCGACGAGGTGGTCTGCCCCCTGGTCCCCCGCCAACTCGGCGGCGTGGGCGGGGTCTACGACGACTTCCACCAGCTGACCGATGACGAGGTCGTCGCCCTGCTCCACCCGCCGGAGGCGTGAGGCCCTGTCGCGGCACGATGCCGCCCGGGTGCGGTTCGAGCACGGTGGGCGGGCAGTCGCGCCGGGCGACGGCGCGCCCGGTCGGCCCAGCGTGCGGGTGCCATCGCGCGAGAAATCGGTTGCTCGGCCATGACGCCCGGCAGGCACGGCGTGCGTGCGCGGCCGACATGGTCCGGGCTCGCGGTTGGCACGGGTCCGGCCCCGGTTGCACCGGACCGCCACCGGCCGAACTCGAGGCAGGGCGAAGGTCGGTGGGCTCAGCACCGGTTGTGCTCGGCCCGCCCGAAGGGTTTGGCGGCGAACGTGGTTCGACCGGCAGCCGGTGACCGGCCGAGTGCCCGGCCGCCTGCGGGCGGCGGTACCGGGGTCCGCTTCAGTGGCGGCCTCCGTCACCGTGACGATGTGTCGGTGGAGGTGGAGCGGCCGGATGTGGGTGGGGGACGGGGTTATTCGACCTCGGTCAGGCCGGTGCGGTGGCGTTGGGCCAGGTCGGCGTAGTAGGAGGGGTTGATCTTGACCCACATTTCGGCTTGGGTGCCCGCTATGGGGCGTTTCACCTCGGCGGGCGCGCCGGCTGCGAGGACGCCGTCGGGGATCTCCTGGCCGGGCTGGACCAGGGAGTGGGCGGCGATCATCGTGCCGCTGCCGATCTTGGCGCCGTCCAGCACCGTGCTGGCGTTGCCCACAATCGATTCCGCGCCCAGCGTCGCGCCGTGGAACACGACCGCGTGGGCGAGCGTCGCGCCCGGGCCGATCTCCACCGTCACCTCCGGCGGCACATGGATCACCGCGTTGTCCTGCACGTTCGCCCGCTCACGAATGATGATGGGCGCGAGGTCGGCGCGCAGCACCGCCCCGTACCAGATCGAGGCCCCCGCCTCGACCCGGACGTCGCCGATGAGCGTGGCCGTGGGCGCGATGAAGGCCGTCGGGTCGACCGTGGGCCGCTTGCCTTCGAATTCATAGAGTGGCACGCCTGCCAACGTAAACCCTTGCCCCCGCGAACGGTTCGGGACGACGTACGCCGCGCCGCGAATCCGATCCGGCAGCGGCGCGTTCAGAGCGCCGCGAACCGGCCGTGCGGTCCCGGCGGGTTCACGGCGGCGCGCACCGTCCTCGGCGAGGCCGCGACCGCGGCCGGTCGGCCACCGGGCGTTCCGGCGCGGGCCGGCGCTCCGGTCGGTCTCGCGATCACACGCTCGCCGGTGCCGGGGCGGTTCCAAGTCTCACCGGGCGAGTTCTTCGATCCAGGTGACGATGTCGGAGGCGACCTCCGTGTGAACCGGCTCGTGCAGGAGGTCGTGTCCCGCGTCCCGGTACTCGCGGTAGTCGGCGCGCGGTTGGTGGCGCACCCAGGCGCGGACGACATCGACCGGTGCACGGCGGTCATCGGTGCCGTGTACCACCAGGGTCGGAAGTGTCCCCGGGAGTTGGGGTTCCGGGCCGGGACCGGCGGGGGCGACGTGCGCGGCACGGGGATCGGCTGCCGCCGGAGTGGATCGGGCCGACTGCGCGCCGCGGTTGCCGGCCGAGGGAGCGGTCCGGTCCCCGGGGGCGGTGCGGGTGGAGACCGGCGGAGCGCCGCGCAGGATGGTTTTCGGGGTCCCGCAGAGGATCAGGGCGGAGACCGGCGGAGGGGTCGCGGCGGGCGGGACCAGGGCGGGGCACGCGCCGATCAGGGCGAGGGCGGTGGCCGCGCCGAGGGAGTGGCCCATCAGGACCAGGGGGGTTGGCGGGATCTGCGCGAGGAAAGTCTGTGCGTCTCTCGACAATTCGGGCAGGGTGCCGGGGTGCCGGGCATCGCCCTCGCTGAGGCCGTGGCCCGCGGTGTCCAGGGTCCACAGGTCGATGTGCGCGGCGTTCAGGACGCGGGCGAAGCGGTGATAGTGCCCGCTGTGCTGGCCGATTCCGGGCAGCAGGGCCACGCTCGCCACGGCGTCGGGGGCGGGCCAGTGGCGGTGGTGCAGCCGCCCGCGGGGGCCATCGAAGAACGGCATCCGGCGATTGTCGCAAATGCCGGGACAGCCGGATTCAGCCACCTGACCGGGGCGGCGCGCGGGTGTGCGCGCGCTCGGTAATGCCGGGCGACACGCCGAAACGGGCTGTAGGGTTCTCCGCGTCCGGCCGGGCCGGCAGCACGCATCCGGTCATTACGCTGTGGCGCGACCCGGCACGCACAGGCGCGTGCGCGGGGACGCGGGTGTCGGCGCAAAGGCACAGGAGGGCCGCGATTGATTCTGTTCGGTGATCGTGTCGTGTGCAGCACCTCGGATCTGGTGTCAGCGGCGCGTTGTGAGTTCGCGCTGTTGCGCGCCCTCGACGCCGAACTGGGACTGGTGCCGAGAATCGGCGACCCGGCCGCCAGAACGCGCGTCGAGGACCCCGCGGTGGCCGACCGGCTCGCCGATCTCCGGGATCGGTTCGGCGCGAGCGTGGTCCGCGTCCACTGTCCCGAACACGGCGACGCCGCGCCCGCCACGGCGAACCTGATCGCCGCGCACGACCACACCCTGGCGGCCCTGCGCACCGGAGCCGACGTCGTCGCCGGCGCCGTGCTGTTCGACGGCTCGTTCGTGACCCGCTGCGATTTCCTGCTGCGCGACACCGCGTCCGGCGATCCGGGCTACCTGCCCGCGGCCGTCGCCGCCACCGCCGACCGCATGACCGCGCTGCTGCGCCTGGCCGCCACCGCGCAGGCGTTGCGCGACATCGGTTTCCGGCCGCGCGCGCACGCGCGCCTCTGGCTGGACGGCGCGCCGGTGACCGCCGCGCTGACCGAGATCGCCCTCGTGCACACCGCCCGCCGCCGCCGGCTCGACCTGATCCTGGACACCAAGCTCGGCGAACTGCTCCCCGTGCAGTGGGGCGACCGCCGCTTCCTGGCCTGCGGCCGCTGCCGCGTCTGCACGGCCGAACTCCACGCCCAGCGCGATCTGTGGCTGGTCGCCGGCATGCGCGCCACCACGCACGCCCAGCTCCGCGACGCCGGCATCACCACCGTCGAGCGCCTGGCCGCCGCCGACGCCACCGTCACCGGCGTCCCCGCCCCCACCTTCACCGCCCTGCGCCGCCAGGCCGAACTCCAGCTCCACCGCGAGCGCAGCGCCCACCCCACCCACGCCCTGCTCTCCGCCGCCGCCCTGGCCGCCCTCCCCCATCCCACCCCGGGCGATCTGTTCGTGACCGTCACCCCGGCGGTCGGCGACACCGATGGATGGCCCGCTCGCGGCGTGCGCCACCCGATCGAGAGCGAGCCCGTCCCCGGCGATCTCATCGTTCGCGTCTGCTCCGTGGCCGCGCCCGGTTACGCCGGGATGGACCGGGCGGCCGCGGGTGGCGGTGACGCCTATTCGGTGAGCCCCCGGACAGCACACGCCGCGCGGCAAGGTGCGGGCAACCGGGTCTTCGAGCTGCTCGCGGGCGGCGGGACCGGCGGGCCGAGTACGCCATTCGACTACACGGGTCCGCACACCGGTGCGGGCGCGCTGGCGACGGCCGCGCTCCACCCGGTGATGCTCGCCGCGGGGACTCCTCCGGTCGCCGTGCGCACCTTCGTGATTCGGCCCGACGCCGACAACACCCACGCATCCGGCGATGACGGCCGGGCACTGCTCGAATTCGTCGAAGAGTGTCAGGGCCGGCATCCGGATCTGCGAATCCACCACTACCGCACCGAGCTACGGCCGCTGCTGAGCGAGCTGGGCGAACGGTGGCCCGAGGGCGAGGACACGGTCTCGGAGCTGCTGCCCGCGGTGGTGGACCTGTACCCGATCGTGCGATCGGCGATGATCGTCGGCGAGCGCTCGTACGACCTGCGCGAGCTGCCGCCCAATCGCGCGGCGCACGCCCGATCCCGCTCCGGCGAAACGGATCTCGCGCACGCGAGCGGCATGAATCTCGCACACCAG
>NZ_JBEXUS010000060.1:0-40803 GCF_040614455.1 Nocardia sp. NPDC005978 | reverse complement strand
AGACCGACGCGAATCCCGTACACGCGAGCGGCATGAATCTCGCACACCAGACCGACGCGAATCCCGTACACGCGAGCGGCATGAATCTCGCACACCAGACCGACGCGAATCCCGTACACGCGAGCGGCATGAATCTCGCACACCCGACCGACGCGAATCCCGTACACGCGAGCGGCATGAATCTCGCACACCCGAGCGGCGTGGATCTCATACACCTGAGCGGCACGAATCTCACCGTCCCCAACGGCGCGGATCGCCGGGGAGCGGGCCGGGGTCGCCCGGCCGACGGCGAACCCCTCGGGCACCCGACCGCGAGAGTGCCGGGCGGCGCGATCGCCGGGCCCCACGACGACCCCGAAGCCGTACTCCGGCTGCGGGATTGGCTGCTCGAACTGGCCGCCGAACACGGGGTGCTGCCCGCCCGGCGCATGTCCTACGACTACTGGGAGAGCGGACCGGACGAGGTCGAGGCCGCGCTGCGGGAGTTCGCCGACAGCGAGTGCCCGGAGCGACGCGACATCGCACAGGTCGCGGCCGCGTATACCGCTGCCGCACTGGGCTATCACCGGCGCGAGCGGCGGCCGCTGCGCTGGGCGCACGAGGACCGCCTCGATCATCCGGTGGACGAATGGGCCGAGACGCCCGGGGTGCTGATCGCCGATTCGGGCACCGTCGACACCGACTGGCACGGCACCGGACAGCAGCCGCTGCGCCGCTACCTCACCCTCACCGGGCGGCTCGGCACCGGCAACCCGCCGCCGCCCGGCACCCCGGTACTGACCGTCTACGACCGGCCCGCGCCCGGCATGCGCACCGCGCCCGGCCGCCGGGCCACCGCGTACGCCACGGTCCTGGGCTGCGCGCCGGCCGCCAATTTCGAGGACGTGGTGCGGGTGGTGGAACTGCTGCCCGAGGACTGTGCGCCGTACGCCGAACTCCCGGCGGCCATCGCGCCCCGACCGCCCGGCCGGGACGAGCATCTGGAGGAGGTACTCGAGGACGTCGCGCACCAGCTGCTGGTGGCCCTGCCCGAGGTGCCGGAGAACGCGGTCTTCGACCTGCTGTGCCGGCGCGCACCGCGGCTGCGCGACGGCGCGGCGCTGCCGGAGGTGTTCGGCGATCACGCGTCCGCGGTCACCGCCGCCGTTCTCGAACTCGACGATTCCTACGTGGCGGTGCAGGGCCCGCCCGGCACCGGCAAGACCGACACCGTCGCGCGCGTGCTGGAAAGACTCGTCACCCGGTACCGATGGCGCGTGGGGGTCATGGCGCGTGCGCATCCGGTGGTGGAGCACGTGCTGGACGCCGTTGTGCGCGAAGGCATTCTGCCCGAACTGGTCGGTAAGACCGACGCGCTGTCGGTGGCCTCGGAGTGGCTGCACATCGAGGCCGCGCACTACACCCGATTCCTGGACAACGCGGTCAACGGCTGCGTTGTGGGCGGGCTGACCCGCGATTACACCGAGCCCGGGCGCATTCCGCGCGATCGCCTGGACCTGCTGGTCATCGTGGACGCGGGCCGGATACCGCTGGCCGAGGCGGTCGCCGTGGCGGCGGGCGCCCGAAACCTGCTGCTGGTCGGGGATCTCGCGCCGGCCGCCGGGCACGGCAGGCACCCCGAACCGGTCGATGAATCGGTGCTCGGGCGCGTGGTGGGACCGCACCGTACCTTGCCCGCCGCCTTCGGCTACTTCCTGGACCGCACCTGGCGCATGCATCCGCGCATGTCCGGCCCGGTGTCCCGGCTGCGCTACGACAATCGGCTGCGATCGAACGAAACCGTCACCCTGGCAAGAGAACTCGACGGCGTAGCCCCGGGCGTGCGCACGATCACCGTCGAACATCACGGCAACAGCACCGAATCCGCCGAGGAGGCGCGCGAGATCGTGCGCCAGGTGCGCACCCTGATCGGGCTGCCGTGGCAGACCGCGACGGGCACCCGCCGCCTGCACCCGCACGACATCCTGGTGGTCGCGCCGTATCACGCGCAGGTCGCGCGGATCCGAACCCTGCTGTCCCGCGCCAGAATCGAGGATGTCCTGGTCGGCACGGCCGATCATTTCCAGGGCCGCGAGGCGGCGGTGGTCCTGGTCTCGATGACCACCTCCGCCCCCGGCGACGCGCCCTACGGCGTCGGCGCGCTGGTCTCGCGGCACTGGGTCACCGGCGCGATATCCCGGGCCATGTGGGCGGCGATCATCGTGCGCTCACCGCTGCTGACCGAATTCCTGCCCGCCACCGAGGCCGGGCTCTCCGACCTGGCCGCGGTGCTCCAGGTGGATGGGATGTGACGGGGTTCGGCAGCGGACCGCTACCGTGCCCGTCGCGGAACCGGAGATCCCGCGGCGGCCACTAGCCGAAGCACTGCCCCTCGCCACGATAGGTCGGCACGGTGACGCGCTCACCGTCGGTGACGAGCTGCACCGCGGTGAAGCGCTCGCACAGCTCGCCCGCCTTGGCGTGCCGGAACCAGACGCGGTCGCCGATGGCGAGGTCCTCGGCGCCGGTGAGCGGGGTCTGCACCTCACCCGCGCCCTCGGTGCCGATCAGCCCCAGGCCCAAGGGCCACACCGGTTTCGGCACCCGCGAGGCCCCGGTCGGACCGGAGGCGATGTAGCCGCCGGAGTAGGCGGTGGCCATGCCCTCGGCCGGATGGCGCAGCACCGGCAGGGCGAAGTACATCGCCGGGCGGGGAGCGAGGTTGCGGTAGCCGTCGAACAGGGTCGGCAGGTACAGACCCGAACCGGCGGTCACCTCGGTGACGCCGGGTTCCTGAATGCTGACCTCGATGGAACCGGTGCCGCCGCTGTTCACGATCTCGAGCTCGCCGACCTCGGCGCGGACCGCGTCCAGCACCCGGCGGCGACGGCGCAGGATCTCCATGGCGGAGAGCTTCTTCACCACGCGCACAGCGGGATTGGTGTCGGGCAACCCGGCGATCTGGGCCTCGTAGGTCATGACGCCGACCACCCGGAAACCGCGCCGCTTCGCGGCGGCCGCCACCCGCGCCACGTCCTCGGGTTCGCGCAGCGGCGAGCGGCGCACGCCCAGGTGCAGCGGCCCGATGCGCAGGGACGCGTCCACGTCCAGACAGATTCGAGGACCGGGCTTGTCACCGATGACGGCGCGCACGAAGTCGAGCTGATCGAGATCGTCGATCATGAGCGTGATGGCGTCCAGCAGCACCGGGTCGGCGGCGAGTTCGCGCAGTGCGCCCCGATCGACGCTGGGGTAACCGAGCAGGATGTCCCGCGCGCCCTGGCGGGCGAGCCAAATGGCTTCGGCGAGCGAATATCCCATGATTCCGGCGAAGCCGCCGGAGCGGGTGAGGTCGCTGCCGAGCACCTCTTCGAGCACGGCGCGGCAGCGCACGGACTTGCTGGCCACGCGAATCGGCACCCCGCGCGCCCGGCGCACCAGATCGGCGGCGTTGGCCCGCAGCGCGGTCATGTCGACGGCGGCGAGCGGCGGGTCGAGGTCCTCGGTGGCCGCGTGCAGCCCCGTGATCGGAGACGGTTGGGTCACCGCTTCATTCGATCACGAAACTGGTCATGCGTCCAGTATCTCGGTGGATTCTTACCGGGCTCCGATCAGAGGTCGACGGCCTTGGTCGACATGTAGGACACCAGATCGTCGAGCACGACCAGGGCCGTCTCGTCGTCGCAATCGGAGAGCCAGCGCAGCACCATGCCCTGGATGACGGCCACCAGGTAGGCCGCGACCGCCTCGACCGGCTCGAGCCACTGCGTGCCCGAGCGCTGGGCGCACAGCTCGAGGAAATCGGTCACCGCCGCGTCCATGTTCTGGAACATGGCCGAGGCGACCGGGTCCGGCACACAGACCGACCGGCCACCCTCCCAGCGCTGGCGCAGGATGGCCAGCGTGGCCTCGTACGACTGGATCTGCCGGTCGGGGCTGGACTTCAGGATCGGCCACAGCGTGCTGATCCCGGCGTGCAGCAGCACCCGCAGCGCACGATTACCACTGAAGTCGAGCGACGCGGCAGCTTTCTCGATGGCCTCGGTCATAGCAGGACGAAGTCCGACCTGGGTGATTTCTCCACTAGCGCTCAACGACGACTCCCTATGGCGAAAAGAACTCGCGCACCTCGCCTGCGCGGCTGCCTCAACGGGTGATAGATCAGCATTGATCCCGAGCTGCACCTCGGTGGACCCGTTCAACAGGTATCGATGCTACGTCGTTTTCTGGGTTCGCGACCAGCTTTGATAGCCGATTTCGTACCGGAAGATTGTTTTGTTACCTAATCGGGACGCGCCCGCGATCGAATGGGAATGGCCGAAATTCCCGGATCGCCCGGTAAACCAGGCATTAGTACCGCTAGGTATTTTACGGACACCACTTCCCCGGAAGATAGCCACTGTGGGTCAGGGCACAGTGACGCACCGGCGCAACGCGCCGGTCACTACCTGGAATTCACTTCCACCCATCGGATTCGATACCCCCCGCGCCCGCGCTCACCGATAGCCTGAGCGGGTGACTTCTGCGCGCCACGATCCTTTCCTGATCACCGGCACCTTCAACTTCCGTGACGTGGGCGGAGCCCGGACCGCCGCCGGAGCCCGCGTCCGCGACGGGGTCCTGCTCCGCTCGGCACAGCTCAGCGGGCTCGACGACCAGGGCCGCTCCCGGCTGCTCGACCTCGGCGTCACCGACGTGCACGACCTGCGCGGCTTCGCCGAGATCGACCACATCGGCCACGACGCCCTGCCCGATCAGGTCCGCCTGCACGTCACCCCGTTCGACTCCCAGATCAGCCTGACCCCGCCGCACGAGGCACGGGCGCACGCCACCGCGTCCAACCACATGCTCGAGGTCTACCGCACGTTCCCCGCCATGCCCGAGGCGCACGTGGCCATCCGGACCCTGGCCGAATCGGCCCTCGCCGGCACCGCGCTCGTGCACTGCGCCGCGGGCAAGGACCGCACCGGCTGGGCCATCGCGACCCTGCTGCGCACGGTGGACGTCACCGAGGAGGACGTCTACGCCGACTACCTGCTCAGCAACGACGCCGTGCCCACCCTGCGCGCGATCATGACCGAGGGCTCGAACGAGGAGCTCTCCGACGACCTGCTCGGCGTCAAACCCGAGTACCTCGCCTCGGCCACGGACTCGATGATCGCGATGTACGGGGACCTGGACGGCTACCTCGCCGAGGTGGGCATCACCCCCGAACAGCGCACCGCGCTGCGCGGCCGCTTCATCGAGTAGGCGATAGCCCGGCGCTTGATCCACAGTTCGCATCGTCTCCGCACGGGGCCCCGTGTGTCGTGCGCGGATGTCGGTTTAGCGGCCGCGCGAGGGTCCGCGATGTTGGCAACCGGCACACCCCGGCAGGCGGCCCCTGCGGCGTCAGCATGTTCGACGCGGGCTTGTGCCGGATGTCGGCGGTCATGCGCGCGGCGCGCCGCGGGAACGCCTCGTCTCAGGCGACGGGAGCCCGGCGGACCAGGCCGGTCGGGTCGATGGTCACGTGGTTGCCCGTGTGGAACCACGAACCGGTGAACCGGGATTCGGTGGTCTGCGGGTCGTTCCAATAGCGCGGGGCGATATTCGGCCCGCGACAGAGCAATTCGCCGCGACCGGTGTCCGCGGCGGGGCCGAAGAGCGCGAGTTCGGTTCCGCCGAAGGCGAATCCGAGGGAGTCGCAGGCATCGGGGGCGGCGTCGTCGCGAGCCAGCCCGATGCCGCTGGTCTCGGTGGCGCCCCACACCGACCACTGCCGGGCCGCGGGGAAGACCGCGCGGAGCGAGTCCGAGACCGTGTCGGCGGCGCCCGGTTCCACGGCGGCGAGTTCGGCGCGATGACCCGCGCTGCACACCTTGCGGACCCCCTCCATCCGCAGTCCAGCCAGCTCCGGTAGCAGGCCCGCGAAGATGCGCGGGGTGGCCGCCACCATGTCTATTCGCTCGGCGGCAAGGGTTTCGGCGATCGCGGCCGGATCCGGGGCCAGCACCACGGTGCCGCCCACCGCGAAGGTCGGCAGCAGCTGATCGACGCAGCCGCTCGCGTGCGCCAGGGGCAGCAGCACCAGGTTGCGCAGCCCCGCCGTGGGTAGCTCCAGCGCCCCGACCACCGAGCGGATCGCGGACAGCAGATTCTCGTTGGTGAGTTCGACCCCGCGCGGGCCGACCGGAGAGCCGGGACTGGTGTAGCAGAGCAGGGCCAGCTCACCCAGGGACGCGCCGTCGTCGATGAACGCGGCGGCGTCGGGCAGCGCCGCGCGGTATCCGTGCGCACGGCCGCCGCCGTCGAGGATGTAGTCGGCGCTGGCGTCGTGAATGACCTTGTCCGCCAGGGCGTCCGGGAGCCGGTCGTGCACCAGCACCGGCACCGCGCCGGACAGCAGCGCGCCCAGGAACGCCTGCACCCAGCGCACGCCCACCGGCATGCGGACCGCGACCCGATCCCCGTAGCCGATCCCGTGCTCCTGCAACCCGCCGGCTATCCGCGAGGCGGAATACCATAGCTCGCGATAGGTGAGCCGCGGGCCCCCGATCTCGACGACCGCCTCCCGCGCGGCGAACGTGTGCACCTGAATATCCAGTAACTCGGTGAGTGCCGGATTGAGGTTTCCGTAGCGCAGGACGCCATCGGCCCCACGCGCAAGGGGGTTGTCGCACCGGGCATTTCGCGAGTGCGGGTATTCCACCAGTAGCTGCGACATAGGTCCCTCCGAGCGCCTTGTGGCCAGCAGGCACCAGTGACTATATGATGCAGATCACAGCTACGGGCGGATTGCGCCGTCTTTGCGGCTAGTTGCCCGTGTCCGGGGCTCCCCCGCTCCGGTTTCCACCCGCCCCGCACACCCCCGCACCACCCGGCCCGGAACCCGGGCGCGGACGGCTGCGCGGGGAACTACTCGCCCGTGTACGTGGCCTTGCCCGGCCCCACATCGAGGAAGCTGCGGACCGCGTTCTTCAGGTCCGAGGTGGCGAACAGGCGGCCCGAGATCTCCGGGGTCACCGAATCCGCGTGCGCCACACCGCCCGAACGCCAGGCCCCGATGATCTCCTTGGTGGCGGCGTGCGCGCGGGTCGGCCCGTCGGCCAGGCGGGCCAGCAGGGCGCGCGCGGCGTCGTCGACGTCCTCGTGCACCGCGTTGACCACGCCCCAGTCGGCCATGGTGGCCGCGTCGTACAGGTCCCCCGTCATCACGAACTCGCGGGCGCGGCCGGAACCGGCGCGCTCGGCCAGGCGCTGCGGGCCGCCCATCGACGGGGTCAGCCCGACCACGGTCTCCACCAGGCCGAACTTGGCCTTGGGCGCGGCCAGGATGATGTCGCAGGCCAGCGCGATCTCGAAGGCCGCGGTCAGCGTCAGCCCGTGCGCGGCGAACACCACGGGGCACGGCAGCGCCTCGATGGGATGGATGACCCGCGCGAACAGGGTCTGCCACAGCTGCGCGCCCTCCTCGGTGGTGAGGCCGTCGAACACGTGCACGTCCACCCCGCCCGAGACCAGCTTGCCCTCCGCGCGCAGCAGCAGCGCCCGCGGCGGATCGGCGGCCAGCTCCTCGAAATCGGCGGCGAGCGCGTCCAGCAGCGCCTTGTCGAACAGATTCAGCGGCGGATGCGCGACGGTGATGATCGCGGCCCGCGCACCTCCCGCGGTGACGATGCGTTCCAGGCGGGTGGGCTTCGAGTCAGTCATGGTCCCGAATGTACGACACGGTCTCTGCCAGACTGGATCGCGTGACCACCTCGGAATCGCAGAACGGGACCTACGTCGAAGCCGGCGGGTTCAAGCGGGACACGAACTACATCACCACCCGGATCACCGCCGACGGGCGCGAGGGCTACCCGGTCGAGGCCGGGCGCTACCGCCTGGTCGCGGCGCGGGCCTGCCCGTGGGCCAACCGCACGCTGATCGTGCGGCGGCTGCTGGGCCTGGAATCGGCCCTGTCCGTGGGCATGCCCGGCCCGACCCACGACAAGCGGAGCTGGACCTTCGATCTCGACCCCGGCGGCGTGGATCCGGTACTCGGCATCCACTTCCTGCGCGACGCCTACCTGGCGCGCTTCCCCGACTACCCGCGCGGCATCACCGTGCCCGCGATCGTGGAGATCGCCACCGGGCAGGTCGTCACCAACGACTACGCGCAGATCACCCTCGACTTCTCCACCGAATGGACCGAGTTCCACCGGCCCGGCGCGCCGCGGCTGTATCCGCAGGAGCTGCGCGAGGAGATCGACACGGTCAACAAGCGGGTGTACACCGAGGTCAACAACGGCGTGTACCGCTGCGGGTTCGCCGGTGATCAGGACGCCTACGACGCGGCCTACGACCGGCTGTTCACCGCCCTGGACTGGCTGACCGAACGCCTGGCCGGGCAGCGGTACCTGGTGGGCGACACCATCACCGAGGCCGACGTGCGCCTGTTCACCACCCTCGCGCGTTTCGATCCCGTGTACCACGGCCACTTCAAGTGCAATCGGCAGAAACTGTCCGAGATGGACGTGCTGTGGGCCTACGCCCGCGACCTGTTCCAGACCCCGGGCTTCGGCGACACCATCGACTTCACCCAGATCAAAGAGCACTACTACATCGTGCACACCGACATCAATCCCACGCGGATCGTCCCCAAGGGCCCCGAGCTGTCCGATTGGCTCACCCCGCACGGCCGGGAAGCGCTGGGCGGCAACCCCTTCGGCGACGGCACCCCACCCCCGCCGCCACAGCCCGGCGACGTGGTCCCGGCCGCGCACTCCGCGTAGCGCCTCGACGGTCGGAGTTCACCGGCCGGACCAGCGGCAGGTCGGCCGGGCAGTCGGTCGGCCCGGCGGTCGATCGGCCCGGCGGTCGATCGGCCCGGCGGTCGATCGGCCCGGCGGTCGGTCGAGCGGGCCGTCAACCAGGCTCGGCAGTCAGTCAGCTCGCGGTCGGCCCGGCCGCGGGCATCCGAGCACCGGTGCCGGGATACCCGGCCCGGCAGGCGACCCTACTCCCCCGCGAAGGTGCCGAAGCTCCAGTAGACGCCCTCGGGGTCGCGGCAGGTGAAACCGCGTGACTCGTAATCGGTTTCGTCGCGGAGCTCGCGAATGACGGTCGCGCCCGCGGCGACCGCGCGGGCGTAGATCGCGTCGGGTTCGGCGGTGACGATGTAGATCGCGCCGACCCCGGCGGGCTGCCCGCTCAGGGCCGAGTCCTCGCGGACCGAGCCGAGCATGATGCCGCCGCCGGTGGGCCAGCGCAGTTCGGCGTGGTCGACGACCTCGCGGGAGCCGTGCCGGGCGGTGCATTCGAAGCCGAAGACGTTCTCCAGGAAGGAGATCGCCGCGTCGGCGTCCCGATAGATCAGGGCGGGCCAGATGGTGGTCAGGGTCTTGGTGCTCGCTGATTCGCTCATGCCACTAGGGTGTCGCGGCGGCCCCGTGTCGGTCTTGGACGAATGGGAACTCCTCGCGTTCGCGCCAGACCGAGGGCGGCAATCCGGCCAGCTCACGCCATTCGCGGGCCATATGGGCCTGGTCGTAGTAGCCGGTCAGCGCCGCGATCTCGGCGAGCGCGGGCGGATCGGGCAGCCGCAGCATCAGGTGCGAGCGCTCGAAGCGAGCCAGGCGCACCGCGTCCTTGGGCGTGATGCCGAACTCGGCGGCGAACCGGCCGCTCAGATGCCGCCGGCTCCAGCCGATCTCGTCCGCGACCGCCGCCACCCGCACACCCGGATCCGCCCCGGCGAGCAGGTCCCAGGCGCGGGCCAGCTCCGGATCCCAGTGCACCGGGCGCATGCGGCGCAGCAGGATCTCGTCGAAGATCTCGAAGCGCGCTGTCCAGTCGGCGGTGGCGGCGAGCCGCTCGCGCAGTTCGCGGGCGTCTCCCCCGAGCAGATCGTCCAGCTCCACCATCCAGGAACCGAGGGCGGCGGTGGGCACCCCGAGCAGCGCCCGGCAGCCGCGCGGGGTCAGCGTCAGCTGGACGCCGTGCTGATACCCCGAGTGCGCGATGACCACCGGCCGCACGGTCAGCCCGCTGGCCAGGGTCTCCCAGCTGCCGCCCGGTTGCCCGGGATGCGCGGTGACCGGAATCCGCAGCGGCTCGTCGAAGGTGACGATCACGGTCAGGCCCGGACCGGGCATTCCCACGTGAACGCCTGGTTCGAATCCGCGCAAAAGGTAACCCTCGTAACCGAGGACAAACTCGCGCAGGCGCGGATCGGGTACTCCGCTCGCGCCCTCCGACACACCGGACACCACTTCACCGTAGGCGGGTCCGGTGCGAACGCGCGGGGCGGAACCGGCTTCTCTCGCGGTTCGTTGTCCGATTGCCATAGAGTTTCGGTCGGAGGACCGCACGAAGAAGGGGATCGCGATGTACAAGACCGGGCTCGAGCGGGCGGTCGTCTCGCTGCTCGACAATGGGGCGCAGGTACAGGCACCCGCCGTCGCCAAGTACGTGGACAAGCTGCGGCGCAGCCACCCCGACGAATCTCCGGCGCAGATCATCGCGCGCATCGAGAAGCTGTACCTCACCACCGTGACCGGCAGCGGCACCGCCGTGGGCGCGACCGCCGCGGTCCCCGGCGTCGGTACCGTCGCCTCGCTGGCGGCCATGAGCGCGGAGACCGCGTTCTTCATGGAGGCCTCCGCCGTCTACACCCTGGCCGTGGCGGCCGTGCACGGCGTCGCGCCCGAGGACAAGGAACGCCGCCGCGCGCTCGTGCTCGCGGTCGTGCTGGGCGACAGCGGCATGGCGATCGTGCAGAAGAGCGTCGGGCATTCGGCCAAGAACTGGGGAAACCTGCTGGCCAACAAGATTCCCGGACTCAGCGCGATGAACGATTCGCTGCTCAAGCGCTTCATGGTGCAATTCCTGGCCAAGCGCAGCGCGCTCATGCTCGGCAAGGTGATCCCGGCCGGAATCGGTGCGGTCATCGGCGGTTTCGGCAACCGCGCCCTGGGCCACAACCTGATCGACAACTCGCGCAAGGCTTTCGGGCCGCCGCCGCGGGTGTGGCCGCAACTGCTGGTCATCGACGCCGACCCGCTGCCCGCCGTGGAAGCCGCGCCCAAGAAACTGCAGAAGTGAGCCAGGCCCGCCCGCTCGCCTTCGCCGCCGCCGGACTGAGCCGGGATTTCGGGACCGTCCGGGTCGTGGACGAGGTCAGTTTCGTGGTGCCCGCCGGGACCGTGGCCGCGCTCATCGGGCCGGCCGCCGCGGGCAAGAGCACCGTGCTGCGCATGCTGCTCGGGCAATTGCGGCCGACCTCGGGCACCGCGAGCGTGGGCGGGCCCGGCTCGGGCGTACGGCGCGGACGGCAGCCCGTCGGGGCGATGCTCACCCCGCGCGGACTGCATCCGGCGCGCACGGTGCGCGCGCAACTGCGGGTCTTCGCCGCGGCCGCCGGCGTCCCCGACGAGCGGGCCGACGAGCTGCTGACGCTGACCCGCCTGGAACCCGTGGCCGGAGAACGCATCTCGATGCTGCCCCCGGGCGCGCAGACGCGCCTCGCGCTGGCCGTCGCGCTGCTCGGCGATCCGCCGCTGCTGGTGCTGGACGAGCCGTTGTCCGGGCTCGATCTCGCCGAATCCGCCTGGCTCTTCGAGTTCTTACAGGGGCACGCCCGCCGCGGCGGCACCGTGCTGCTGACCTCGCGGACCCTGAGCACGGTGCTGCCGGTCGCGGACGAGCTCATCGTGCTCGATCGCGGCAAGGTCACCTATCAGGGCAGCCCGGCGCGGCTGCGCCGCAGCCATCCGGATCGACTGCTGGTCAAGGCTTCCAGCCCCATCGCGCTGGCCACCACCCTGGCCGCGCAGGGCTTCACCGACGCGGTCATGCGCCCCGACGGCCGCCTCGCCGTCGCCGAAGCCTCACTCGCGCAGCTGGAATCGGCCGCCGCCCTGGCCCGGGTCCAGCTCACCGAGATCACCCCGGAACACATCCACCCGGACCAGGTCCTGGCCACCCTGACCCGCCCGGCCCCCACTCCCTACCCCGCCGCGTACGGCATGCCGCGTTGAGCACGAGTCCCCGGCCGGCCGCGCCCCACGGGACTGGAGCCGGGGCCTCGAAGCATCCCGATTCCGTGCGCGCTCGTTCGCGACGAAAGGACTGTCGATGAACCGCATCGTCGTACCGGAACCCGTACTGCGGGCGGCCCGTTCGGAGGCGCGCAAGGCCGGCTCGCTGCGGGTGAACCAGGCGCTGGGCGGGCTGGTGCCGGTGCTGGCCGTGCTGGCCTTCGCGACGCTGGGGCTGATGCTGGACCGGCTGCCGTCCGAGGACGAAGACAAGGTCATTTCCGCCGCGGGCTGGCCGGGGCTGTTCGCCGCCGTCGCCATGGTGGCCGCCGTGCTGGCCGCCGGGGTGTTCGGGGCGCTGTCCGCGGGTGCGGAGTACCAGTACGGATCGCTCGCGCTGACCGCGCTGTACACCCGCGACCGCAACGTGCTGCTCGGGGCGAAAACCGCCGTGGTGGCGGCGATTTCGCTGGCGATCGTGGTGCTGGCGGAGGCACTCGCGGTGGGCGCGCTGCTGCTGTTCGGCCGGGACCGGGTGCAGCTCGGGTCCTGGTTGTTCGCCGTGCTGGCCGGGGTGGCCCTGGCCGCGGTGTGCTGGTCGGTACTCGGCACGGCCCTGGGCTTCCTGCTGCGCTCGCCGGTGCGGGCGCTGGCGGTCGGCCTGGCCGTGGTGCTGCTGGAACCGCTGCTCTGGCTCATCGTCCGCGCGGCCGGGATCCCGGGTGTCGCCGCCGTGCTTCCGGTCTCGGCCACCCTCGGCACCATGACCAGCAGCGAGTTCACCGACGGCGGGCTCATCGCCCCGACCCCGGCGGCCATCGTGGTGCTGCTGCTCTGGACCGCCGCGGCGGCCGGTGCGGCGTGGTGGTTCACCACCACCCGCGACCTCTGACCCACCCGCGACCCCGGCGGAACGCCGCCGCCCCCAGAACTATTCGCGAGCGGCGCCTCAGGGTTCGCGAGCGGCTCCTCAGCCGCGACCCGCGAACAGCCGCCGCCAGACCTCGTGATCGGTGCGCGGGCCGCCCGGGGTGTCACCGCCGTATTCGGCGATGAGTGCGGGCAGATCGAGCGGAACCGTGGGCGCCGACATGCCGGACAGCGCCTTTTCCACGGCGGCGTCCGGGACCAGCCAGCAGACCTCGAACTCGATGCCGTCCGGATCGGCCGCGTACAGGGCCTTGGTGGAGCCGTGATCGGAGGCGCCGGTCAGGGCGTTCGCCGCCGTGAGCGCCGCGCGCACGCGCTGGAGTTCGTCGAGCGTGTCCACCTCCCAGGCCAGGTGATAGAGGCCGACCCGGCCGGTGCGGTGCGGCGTCGACGGATCCGGCGACTGGAACAGACCCAGGTCGTGGTCGTTGGCCGAGCCCTCCGCCTGGAGGAACGCTCCGCCCGGAAACCCCATCGGCAGCCGGCGGAAGCCGAGCACCTCGCCGTAGAACGCGGCCGAGCGCTCCACATCGGAGACGAACAGCACAGCGTGGTTGAGACGCTGGATTGGCATGGGCGCGGCCCCTTTCGAATGGACAGTTCCGTCCAGCCGACCACGCAGACGCCACCGGGCACAAGGCGACGTCCCGACTTCGCACCCGGACACCTCCGGACACTCGCGGACCCGCCGGACACGGCCCGCCACGCGGGACAACCCGGGCGCCCGGGAACAAACGGGGGGTGCTCCCGTCGTTAGACGATCCAGATGAGTGTGAGTCGAGTGGATGAGATCGGGGGTGACCCCGTGGTGCGGGCGACGGCCGGGAACGGGCGGACCGGCGGCTGGTTGCGGCGGCTGTGGCGGCGGGCGCGGGAGCACCCCTGGATGCTGGCCGGAATCGGGCTGGCCGTGCTGGTGGGCGCGGTCATCGAGGTGACCGGGCCGCTGCTGGCCAAACGCGCCCTGGACGGCGCGACCGCCGGGAACACCGAGATCATCACGGCCATGGCCGGACTGCTCGCCCTGCTCGCCGCCGCCCGGTTCGGCACCAGCTTCAGCCGGGCATGCTCGCCGGCCGCCTGGCCCTGGACGTGCAGCACGAACTGCGCGTCGATCTGCTCGGCGCGCTCCAGCGCCTGGACGGGCCGGGTCAGGACGCCCTGCGCACCGGCCAGGTCGTGTCGCGATCCATCAGCGACCTCACCCTCGTCCAGGGCCTGCTGGCCATGGGCCCGTGGTCCTCGCTCGCCGCGGTGCAATTCGTGCTCGCGGCCGGGGTCATGCTGTGGCTCTCGCCGCCGCTGGCCCTGACCGCGCTGCTGGTCGTGCCGGTGCTGGGACTCGTGGTCTACCGCGTGCGACCGCGGCTGTACGCGGCCACCTGGTCCGCGCAGCAGCGCGCCGCGGATCTGGCCCAGCACGTGGAGGAGACCGTCACCGGCGTCCGGGTGGTCAAGGGCTTCGGCCAGGAAGCGCGCATGGTGGATGTGCTCGAACGGCACGGCCGCGAGCTGTACGGGGAGCGCATGCGCGCGGCCCGCATCGACGCCCGCTTCGCACCGACCCTGGCGGCCATCCCCCAGCTCGGACTGGTCGCGGTGATCGCGGTCGGCGGCGCGCTGGCCCTGCGCGGCTCGATCGGCCTGGGCACCTTCCTGGCCTTCAGCGCCTATGTCGGCACGATGACCGCGGCGACCCGCACCGTGTCCATGGTGGTGGTGCTCGCCCAGCTGACCCGGGCCGCCGCCGAACGCGTCCACGAGGTCATCGACAGCGCGCCGGAGCAGACCGATCCGGAGCATCCGGTGGAGTTGCCCGCCGGCCCGCTGGGCGTCGAGATCGAGGCTCTCACTTTCGGTTTCACCCCGGACCGGCACGTCCTGGACGGCTTCGACCTGACCATCGCGCCCGGGGAGACCGTCGCGATCATCGGCCCGGCGGGTTCGGGCAAGTCGACGCTGTCGCTGCTGATCCCGCGCTTCTACACCCCGCAGTCCGGCCGGATCACGCTGTACGGCAACGATTCCCGGGCCGACATCGCGGACCTGCGCGCCACCGACCTGCGTTCGGCCGTCGGCGTGGTCTTCGACGAGGCGTTCCTGCTCTCGGACACCATCTCCGCCAACATCGCCCTGGGCCGACCCGAGGCGACCGCCGCCGAGATCCGGTCCGCGGCGACCCGGGCCGCGGCCGACGAGTTCATCACCGCGCTCCCCGACGGCTACGACACCGTGGTCGGCGAACGCGGCCTCACCCTGTCCGGCGGCCAGCGCCAGCGCATCGCCCTGGCCCGCGCGCTGCTCACCGACCCCCGCGTCCTGATCCTGGACGACGCCACCTCCGCCGTCGACGCCCTCACCGAGGCCGCGATCTTCGACGCCCTCCCCACCGATCACCCCCGCACGACCCTGATCCTGGCCCACCGCGAGTCCACCCTGGCCCGCGCCGACCGCGTGATCCGCCTCCCCGGCCCGCTCCCGCCCGCGGACCCGGAACAGCCCGGCCTCGCCGCGACGGGCGCGCCCGCACCGTTCCCGGCGGCGGCTGAGCCGGCGAGCCGGGCCGATACCAACGGCCGGCGTTCGGACCCGGCGAGTGGGCTCGCATCGATCGAGCGCGCGACCGATCCCACCGCCGGTCTCACACCGGCCGAGCACACAACAGGCTCGGCCGGCGGATCCGAGGTAGTCGAGCAGGCAACCGTCCCCGGGACCGGGCACACGCCCCCCGAGTCAGCGAGCGTCGGCGACCACCGGCCCGAGCAGTCGAAACCGGCGGCGCGCGAGGCCGATCGGCCGATCGCACCCGGCGCCGAGATCCCGGCCGAGGTGCTGCGCGGGCTGCGGGGGATGCCCGCGGCGACCGAGCGACCGGAGATGGACGGGAAGCGGCTGCGGGAGCCCGATCCCGGGTTCCGGCTGGCGAGCGCGCTGCGGCCGGTGCGGTGGCTGGTCGCGGGGACCATGGCGCTGCTGGCGGTGGATGCCGTTGCGGGCGTCGGGTTTCCGTCGATCGTGCGGTACGCCATCGACGGGGGCGTGACCCGGCAGGACGCGGGGACGCTGGTCATCGCGGCCGTCGCGGGGACGGTATTGGCGGTGATCGGCTGGCTCGCGGCCTCGACGGCGCTGGTGTGGGGCGCCAAGGCCGGCGAGCGGGTGCTGTTCGGCCTGCGGGTGCGCAGTTACGCGCATCTGCAGCGGCTCGGGCTCGACTACTACGAGCGCGAGCTGTCCGGAAAGATCCTCACGCGCATGACCACCGACGTCGACGCGCTGTCCACCTTCCTGCAGACGGGTATGCCCGACGCCCTGGTCAGTCTGCTCATGGTGGCGGGTGTGGCGGTCGCGCTGACCGTCATCGACGCCCGCCTGGCGCTGGTCGTGCTGGTCGCGCTGCCGCCACTCATCATCGCCACCTGGGCTTTCCGCCGCGCGTCCAACGCGGCCTACAGTGCCTCGCGCGAGCACGCGGCGACCGTGAACGGCGACTTCGCCGAGAACGTCGCCGGGCTGCGCGTGGTGCAGGCGCACCGGCACGAGGCGCTCGCGGCCCGGCGCTTCGCCGAGTACTCGGGGCGCTACCGCGACAGCCGGATGCGGGCCCAGCGCGCCATCTCGCTGTTCTTCGCCTTCGTCGGCGGCTGGGCGGATCTGGCGCTGGCGGCGGTGGTGTTCCTGGGGGCGCGGCAGGTGGCCGAGGGCGTCACCAGCGCGGGCACCCTGGTCGCGTTCGTGCTCTATCTCGGCCTGCTGTTCGGACCGGTCCATCAGCTGTCGCAGCTGTTCGACGGGTATCAGCAGGCCCGGGTCGGCCTGCGGCGCATCGGCGAACTGCTGCGCACGCCCTCCTCGATCGCACCGGATCCGGACGGCGCGGTGGACGCCGCGCCGGGCCTGCGCGGCGAGGTCGAGTTCGATCGGGTGCGCTTCCAATACCCCGGCACCCGGACGCCAGCCCTCGACGGTGTGAGTTTGCGAATCCCGGCGGGGACGAGTCTGGCGCTGGTCGGGGCGACGGGCGCGGGCAAGTCCACGGTCGTGAAACTGCTTGCCCGGCTTTACGACATGCCGCGTGAGGCAAATCACGGTTCACTCACGGCGCTATCGAAGATCGATATAGCGGATTCGCATCACAGCGCCGAAAACAACGAGGAAAACGGCGCTATCAGGGTCGACGGCATCGATATCCGCGACTACGCGCTGGCCGGCTTCCGTTCGCGGCTCGGGGTGGTGCCGCAGGAAGCTCACTTATTCGCCGGCGACATTGCCAGCAACATTGCATTTGGCAAACCTTTTGCGAGTCTTGCGGAGATCGAATCCGCGGCCGCCGCGGTCGGCGCGCTGCCCACGATCAACGCTTTGCCGCTGGGAATGCGGCAACCGGTGGGCGAACGGGGTCGCGGGCTGTCCGCGGGGCAGCGGCAGCTGATTGCCCTGGCCCGAGCCGAACTGGTCGGTCCGGATCTACTGCTGCTGGACGAGGCGACCGCTGTCCTCGACCCCGCCGCCGAAGCATCGGTGCTGGTAGCGAACGAATCGGTGACTCGCGGCCGGACCGCTGTGATCGTCGCGCACCGGCTCGCGACCGCCGCGCAGGCCGATCGAATCGCCGTCGTGGAACACGGGCGAATCACCGAAATCGGCACTCATGACGAACTCCTATCAATGCACGGCCCCTACTCTCGCCTGTGGGCTGCGGCGGGCGCCGAAGTAGGAATATTCTCGGTCCAGGACGAGTCGTCACGAGAAGATGTGTCCGCTCGGTGGTAGTCCATGCCCAGGCGCGAACAGGCGTGGGCATATCCTCAGAGGGGGCGCGTCGGTGCGCATCCGCCGATTACCCGTGCCGGGCACGTCACAAACGTCGCAGCGCGAAGAACGAAATGAGGCGAACACCTGCTGTGAGCAGCTCAACATCCCAGTTCGGACAGAACCAGTGGCTCGTCGACGAGATGTACCAGAAGTACAAGCAAGACCCGTCGTCGGTCGATGAGAGCTGGCACGAGTTCCTCGCGGACTACACGCCGGAAGCCACCGGCGACTCCGGCAACAGCCAGGCAGTAGCCCCCGCTCCCGCCGCCGCGGCCCCCGCGCCCGCCCCCAAGGCTGCCGCGCCCGCGCCCAAGGCGACAGCGCCCGCGCCCGCCAAGGCCCCCGCCGCGCCGAAGCCCGCCGCGGCTCCCGCGCCCGCCAAGGCCCAGGAGCGCGCGCCCCAGACCGTTCCGGCCAAGACGTCCAACGCCGCCCCCACCGCGGGCGCGCCGAAGACCGAGTCGGCCGACGAGTCCAAGGTGCTGCGCGGTCCGGCCGCGGCCATCGTCAAGAACATGTCGGCCTCGCTGACCATCCCCACCGCCACCAGCGTCCGGGCCATCCCCGCGAAGCTGATGATCGACAACCGGCTGGTCATCAACAACCACCTGGCCCGTACCCGCGGCGGCAAGATCTCCTTCACCCACCTGCTGGGTTACGCCATCGTGCAGGGCATCAAGTCCTTCCCGGTCATGAACCGGCACTTCGCCGAGATCGACGGCAAGCCGAACGCGGTCACCCCCGCACACACCAACCTCGGCCTGGCCATCGACCTGCCGGGCAAGGACGGCGGCCGCACCCTGGCGGTCGCGGCCATCAAGAACACCGAAGACATGACCTTCGCGCAGTTCCACACCGCGTACGAGGACGTGGTGCGGCGCGCGCGCAACGGCAAGCTCACCAACGACGACTTCACCGGCGTCACCATCTCGCTGACCAACCCGGGCACCATCGGCACCAACCACTCGGTGCCGCGGCTCATGCCCGGACAGGGCGCGATCATCGGCGCCGGCGCCATGGAGTACCCGGCCGAGTTCCAGGGCATGGGCGACGAGCAGCTGGCCGAGATCGGCATCGGCAAGCTCATGACGCTGACCTCGACCTACGACCACCGCATAATCCAGGGCGCGGAGTCCGGCGACTTCCTGCGGACCGTGCACAACCTGCTGATCTCGGACGAGTTCTACGACGAGATCTTCCACGGCATGGGTGTCCCCTACGAGCCGGTGCGCTGGCGCAAGGACATCAAGGAACGCGGCATCGACAAGTCGACCCGCGTCCAGGAGATGATCACCGCGTACCGCAACCGCGGTCACCTCATGGCCGACACCGACCCGCTGCGGCTGGTGCACGACAAGTTCCGCTCGCACCCGGACCTCGATGTCACCCAGCACGGGCTGACCCTGTGGGACCTCGATCGCGAGTTCAACGTCGCGGGCTTCCACGGCAAGGAGCGCATGAAGCTGCGCGACGTGCTGTCGATCCTGCGTGACGCCTACTGCCGGCACGTGGGTGTGGAATACACCCACATCCTGGATCCCGAACAGCTGCAGTGGATTCAGGACCGCGTCGAGCAGAAGCACGAGAAGCCTTCTGTCGCCGAGCAGAAGTACATCATGTCCCGGCTCAACGCGGCCGAGGCGTTCGAGACCTTCCTGGCCACCAAATACGTGGGCCAGAAGCGCTTCTCGCTCGAAGGCGCCGAGTCCGTCATCCCGATGATGGACGGCGTCATCGACCAGTGCGCCGAGTACGCCCTCGACGAGGTCGTCATCGGCATGCCGCACCGCGGCCGCCTGAACGTGCTGGCCAACATCGTCGGCAAGCCCTACTCGAAGATCTTCACCGAGTTCGAGGGCAACATGAACCCGGCCGCCACCCATGGCTCGGGCGACGTGAAGTACCACCTGGGCGCGCGCGGCACCTACATCCAGATGTTCGGCGACAACGACATCGAGGTGTCGCTGACCGCCAACCCCTCGCACCTGGAAGCGGTCGACCCGGTCCTCGAGGGTCTGGTGCGCGCCAAGCAGGATCTGCTCACCAAGGAAGACCTCGTCACCAAGGGCGAAGAGGCGCGCACCTTCTCGGTCGTGCCGCTCATGCTGCACGGTGACGCGGCGTTCGCGGGCCAGGGCGTCGTCGCCGAGACCCTGAACCTGTCCGTGCTGCGCGGCTACCGCACCGGCGGCACCGTGCACATCGTGGTGAACAACCAGATCGGCTTCACCACCTCGCCGGAGTACTCGCGCTCGACCGAATACTCCACGGACATCGCGAAGTTCATCGGCGCGCCGGTGTTCCACGTGAACGGCGACGACCCCGAAGCCTGCGTGTGGGTCGCCAAGCTGGCCGTGGACTACCGCCAGAAGTTCAACCGCGACGTCGTGATCGACCTGATCTGCTACCGCCGTCGCGGCCACAACGAGGGCGACGACCCGTCGATGACCCAGCCGCACATGTACGACGTCATCGACACCAAGCGCTCGGTGCGCAAGACCTACACCGAATCGCTCATCGGCCGCGGCGACATCTCCATGAAGGAGGCCGAGGACGCGCTGCGCGACTACCAGGGCCAGCTGGAGCGGATCTTCAACGAGGTTCGCGAACTGGAGAAGTACCGGCCCGAGAAGTCCGAGTCCGTCGAGGACGAGCAGCAGATGCCGGCGAACATGGTCACGGCCGTGGACAAGTCGGTGCTGCAGCGCATCGGTGACGCGTTCGTGAACGTGCCCGAGGGCTTCAGCGTGCACCCGCGCGTCAAGCCGGTGCTGGACCGCCGCAAGGAGATGGCGTACGAGGGCAAGGTCGACTGGGCGTTCGCCGAGTTGCTGGCCTTCGGCTCGCTCATCGATCAGGGCCACGCGGTGCGCCTGACCGGTCAGGATTCGCGGCGCGGCACCTTCACCCAGCGGCACTCGGTCATCATCGACCGCAAGACCGGCGGCGAGTACACCCCGCTGCACAACATCGGGTCCGAGAAGGCCGGCTGGTTCGCGGTGCACGACTCGGCGCTGTCCGAGTTCGCCGCCGTCGGTTTCGAATACGGCTACTCGCTGGGCAACCCGGACGCGCTCGTGCTGTGGGAAGCGCAGTTCGGTGACTTCGTCAACGGCGCGCAGACCATCATCGACGAGTTCATCTCCTCCGGTGAGGCCAAGTGGGGCCAGCTGTCCGAGGTCGTGCTGCTGCTGCCGCACGGTCACGAGGGCCAGGGTCCGGACCACACCTCCGGCCGTATCGAGCGCTTCCTGCAGCTGTGTGCCGAGGGTTCGATGACCGTGGCGGTTCCGTCCACGCCGTCGAACTACTTCCACCTGCTGCGCCGGCACGCGCTGGACGGCATCCGCCGCCCGCTGGTGGTCTTCACCCCGAAGTCCATGCTGCGCAACAAGGCCGTGGTCTCCGACATCGAGGACTTCACGGACAACAAGTTCCGCAGCGTGCTCGAGGAGCCCACCTACGAGACCGGCGACGGTGATCGTTCGAAGGTCAAGCGCGTGCTGCTGACCTCGGGCAAGATCTACTACGAGCTGCTCGCGGAGAAGGTCAAGAACAACCGCGACGATCTGGCGATCGTGCGCGTCGAGCAGCTGTACCCGATCCCGAAGTTCCGCCTCAACGAGGCCCTGGAGGGCTACGCCAACGCCACCGATCTGGCGTGGGTCCAGGAGGAACCGGCCAACCAGGGCGCCTGGCCCTTCTTCGGCCTGAACCTCCCGGAGATCCTCCCGGCCCGCTTCGCGAAGCTGCGCCGCATCTCCCGCCGCGCCATGTCGGCCCCGTCCTCGGGTTCGTCGAAGGTGCACGCGGTCGAACAGGCCGAGATCATCGCCGAGGCCATGAGCCCCACCTCCTAGGCGAAAACCGTTCCGCCCTGGGGCCGGATCTCCTTCGGGAGGTCCGGCCCTGTCGCGTTGCCGCCCCGGCACGAAACCGGGCCTGCCGCCGTCAGCGGGTGATGCCCGCCGCGCGGGCGGCGCGGAGCCAGTCGGGGAACTCGCCGAGCAGGCTCGTGTAGAGGGCGGGATCGTCGAGTTCGTCTATGTTCAGGGCGGGGAAGAAGCCGGCGTTGTCGACGGTGCGGCCGTCGAGCTCGTCGAGGGTGTTCAGGACGCCGAAGTTGGCCTTGCCCAGGCCGATGAACTGCCAGAAGGCGGGGAGGTTCGCGGCTTCGCGCATCAGGTCGGCGATCTCGCGCTTTTTCGAGAAGCCGCCGTCGGTGAAGAACAGCACCAGGGTCGGCGGGCCGCCGGGCTTCAGGGTGCGCATGATCTCGCGCATGATCGGCATCTCGACATTGCCCAGGCCGATGAAGTCGTAGTCCAGTCCCTCGCGGGTGCCGGACAGGTGCAGGTACTTCTCGGTCCACGAATGCGCCTGGTCCACGGCGATACTCGGCAGTTTCAGGAAGTCGCGGGCGTACAGGTACGGCTCGAGGAGTCCGTCGTCGTCGAGTTGGATGGCGATGGGGATCATGCGCTCGACCACGCGGTGCACCACCTTCTGGTTGTAGAGCTGGCGCATGCTGCCGGTCTTGTCGATGACGAGAACGACGCGGGCGCGCACACCGGTGGCACGCTTGGTCAGCAAAACCTTGGCGACCTCGCGCTTGCGCAGGTCGAGGCGCTGGCGCTGCTCGGGCGGGAGTGCGGACTCGCCTGGCGCGCTGCGTATTTCGAGTTGGTCCGAAGCAGGCGGCGGTGTGCCGGGCGGGAGCGCCGCGGAAACCGGAGCCACGGATGCCGTAGCGGAGGTCGCCGAGGCGGCGGAAGTCGCGGTGACAGCAGCGGGGGCCGCAGCCGCAACGGGCTCGGGTGAATCATCGACGCTCACACCGTGATCGGTGACCAGCGCGGCGAAGCCGCCCGCGTACCCCTGCCCCACCGCACGCACCTTCCACGCTTCGGCGCGGCGATAGACCTCCAGCGCGATGACCACCGATTCGGTGTCGAGTCCTTCGACCGTGTACTCGCACAGCGTGTTTCCCGAGCTGTCGCGGACGCCGACGACCGGTGGCGCGAATCGCCCGAAGGTGGCCGCCGGATCGTCCAGGGTCAGCACCACGCGCACCTGGTCGATCTCGGCGGGGACCGCCGCGGGTGAAACCCACAGCGACGCGGGCGAACCCGGCACGAAGTCGACCCCGGGCCCGGACGGCTGGTTGAAGAAGACGAAGTCCGCGTCCGAGCGCACCTTCCCGTTCGCGGTCACCAGGAGCGCGGACACGTCCACGGCCGCGGCGCTGCGCACCGAGATCGCGACGCCCGCCGCCTCCAGCGGGGCGTTCTGCCCCTTCGTCAGCGTGGCGGCCATGACTGCTCCTTCGTGCGCGCGGGTTTCGGCTGCCAGCCTACGAAAGCCCCGCGCCCGCCGCGATCGTTTCCTCGCCGCGCACGGCTACCCCGGAGCGTGGTGGCCCGCAATCCCTCGGCGTCTGCACCCGGCGCTCCAGCCGAACAGCAGCCGCCCCTCGGCAATAATTCGGCTCGGTGAGCTGTTTCACAAGCGGTGACCGACGCCTTGTCCCGCCAATCCTCCGGGCCGTATATTCCACGTGGAATATTTGGCACGGAGGATGGAGGTTCCGGTGAACCGGAAGCAGGCGGGTGTGGCGCTGACGCCGATGGCGATCGCGGTGCTCGCGCTGCTGGAAGAGCGGGCGATGCATCCGTACGAGATGTATCAGCTGCTCATGACCCGACACGAAGACGAACTGGTCAAGATCAAGCCCGGGTCGCTCTATCACACGGTGGCACGCCTGGCCGAGCAGGGATTGGTGCTCGCGGAAGGCACGGATCGGGCGGGCAACCGGCCCGAACGCACCATCTATCGCATCCGATCCGAGGGCCGCAGGTGCCTGCGCGCCCGCATCACCGAGATCCTGCGCCAGCCGGTCAGGGAGTACCCGATCTTCCCCATCGCCTTGGCCGAGGCGCACAATTTGCCGGTGCAGGAAGTGATCGCGCTCTTGCGCGAACGCCTGACCTGGATAGACAGTCGCAGCGCCGAAATCGAGGCGCTGCGCGAGTGGGCGGTGAGCCGGCAGGTGCCGCGCCGTTTCTGGGCCGTCATCGAGTACATGCGCGCACTCAACGTCGCCGAGGGCGACTGGGTCCGCGGCTTCGTCGCCGATCTGGTGAGCGGCGAGCTGCCCTGGGAGGAATTCGACCCGGAGACCGGCGAGCGCCTCCAGATCCTGCCGACCGAAACCCTCGGCTCGGACTGGGGTGCGGGCCTGAGCGCCCAGGACGTGGCCGCGGTCCGCGAGGGCCGCAATCCACTGGCTCCGGACGCGAGCGCCCCGTGACCACTTCTCTTTCCCGGCAGTCGTTTTCGACTGCCCCCGCCAGACAGGAAACCTGAATCCATGTCCACCCAACGCAATCCGTGGCTGGCGCTATACGCGCTGGTCGTCGGCTTCTTCATGATCCTGCTGGATATGACCATCGTCGCGGTGGCCAACCCGGCCATCATGGACGATCTGAACGCCGATATCAGCAAGGTCATCTGGGTGACCAGCGCCTACCTGCTCGCCTACGCGGTGCCGCTGCTCATCACCGGCCGGCTCGGAGATCGCTTCGGCCCCAAGAACATCTATCTCATCGGCCTGACCGTGTTCACCGCCGCCTCGCTGTGGTGCGCGATGTCCGGCAGCATCGAGATGCTGATCGCGGCCCGCGCGGTGCAGGGCCTGGGCGCGGCGCTCATGACCCCGCAGACCATGGCCGTCATCACCCGCACCTTCCCGCCGGACAAGCGCGGCGCGGCCATGGGCCTGTGGGGCGGCGTGGCCGGTCTGGCCACCCTGGTCGGCCCGATCCTGGGCGGCGTCCTGGTCGACTGGCAGGGCTGGGAGTGGATCTTCTACGTGAACGTCCCGATCGGCATCATCGCCTTCGCGCTGGCCGTGTGGCTGGTGCCCGCGCTGCCGACGCACGAGCACAAGTTCGATCTCGTCGGCGTCGCGCTGTCGGCCGTGGGCATGTTCCTGCTGGTCTTCGGCATCCAGGAAGGCAACACCCGTGATTGGGACGCGCTGATCTGGCTGCTCATCGGCGCGGGCGTCGTGGTGCTCGGGCTGTTCGTGGTCAATCAGGCCCGCAACACCGGTGAGCCGCTGGTGCCGCTGAGCCTGTTCAAGGACCGCAACTTCGCCATGTCGAACCTGGCCATCGCGGCCATGGGCGCCTCGGTCACCGCGGTGTTCGTGCCGTTCTACTTCTACCTGCAGCAGGTGCGCGACATGTCGCCCACCCGCTCGGCGCTGGTGCTGGCGCCCATGGCGATCCTGACCGGCGTCTTCGCCCCGATCGTGGGCAAACTGTCCGATCGCATGCCGCCCCGGGTGTTCCCGACCATCGGTTTCGCCGCGTTCTCCGCGACGATCTTCGCCTTCGCGGCGCTGATGAAGCCGGACGCCTCGATCCTGGCGTTCCTGGTCATCGGCGGCGTCGCCGGCATCGCCAACGCGTGCATCTGGGCGCCGCTGGCCACCACCGCGACGCACAATCTGCCGGTCTCGCAGGCCGGTGCGGGCGCGGGCGTCTACAACACGACCCGCCAGGTGGGTTCGGTGCTGGGTTCGGCGGCGATCGCCGCGCTGATGTCCTCGCGGATCGCGGCGCAGCACCTGCCCGCCGGCCCGATCCACGAGGGCGGCGCGGGGATGGCGCAGTTGCCGGACGAGGTGCTGGACAAGGTCAGCACGGCGCTGAGCCAGTCGATGCTGCTGCCGGGCTTCATCCTGCTGATCGGCGTGGTGGCCTCGGCGCTGTTCGTCGGGCACGGGAAGTCGGCCGAAAAGCCGGCGGACCGGCTGGACAAGGAGCCGGTCGCGAGCTGAATCTCGCGGCGGAACAGCTGATTTCGCATACCGGACAGTGAAAGAAACAGGCTCCCTGCCGCATTCGCGGAAGGGAGCCTGTTCGCACGGGTCAATAGGCCAGCGCGATGAGCCAGTGCCAGTCGAGGCGGATCTCGATGGGCATGTCCAGCACCGTTTCCCCGACGATCGGCATGAGCCTGCGGTGCGGGCGGTAGTGCCCGAGCACCAGCACGAAGGTCTGGATGTAGGCGACGCGGTCGCGATCCATGTAGACCAGCCAGTACCAGGGAATTCCGGCCATCGCGTATTCCGCCTGTTTGTCGGCGGTGTCCACGCGCTCGCTGATCGGGGTCACGACCTCGACCACGATGCGGATCCGCGAGGCGGGCAGCAGGCCCATTTCCGAAGGGCTGCACGAGAACATCACGATGTCGGGCCTGCGCACGGTGAGGCGCGGCGACTCCCACAGCAGGACGTCCAGGCCGGTGCCGACGTAGAGCACGCCGTCCTGGTAGCGGCCCATATGGGCTTCGGCGGCGTTCTCCAGCATGGAGGCCAGATGTTTGGCGGCGTTGCCGTGCCAGATGCCGGTGGCTTCGGCGCGCACGACATCGCCGTTCACCACCTCGACGAGCCGGCAGAACTCCCGGGGGAGCTGCTGCCAATGATCGAGCGTGAGCGGTTCCGGTTGCAGGTTCTCCGCCCGCGCCCATTCCAGTACTCCGGTCAAGCGCGCTCCCTCGGATGGCTCGGATGGGCTCGGGCGGGCGTGGACGGCCGCCGCCGATCGTAATCCCGCCGCGCCGCTCGAGAGGCCGTTCGGCACTTAGCCACACCGAAAAGCTGCGCACACCACGGCAAACCGGTCGAACCACACCGGTTTTCGGCGATCGCGGTCGCCGGGCATCGTGGTCGGAGAATGGCCGCGAGGCTCACGCCGCAGCGGTCGGACGGTCCAGCGACCGGCGATACGGCGATCGGCGATCCAGCCGCCGTGGTCGCGAATATCGAGGGGGTAGCGGCTGCGCATCCGCCAGGATTCACGCCGCGGTCGATCGGCCTTCAGGCGTTGACGCGGATCGTGACCGAGGGGTAGCCGCTCGCGCCGTCGGGGATCACGTCCCGGCGGTCGGCGGTCTGGGTTTCGCCGGTGCCGTCGGTGGCGCGCGCCCAGAGGGTGTGCACGCCGGGTTCGGCCTGCCAGTCGAAGGCCCACTGCCGCCAGGTGTCGATGGAGGGTTCCGCGGCCAGGCGCGCGGGCCGCCATTCGCCGTTGTCGACGCGCACCTCGACGCCCCGGATCCCGCGGTGCTGCGCCCAGGCCACCCCGGCCACGGTGACGACGCCCGGTGCGCGGGTGCCGCCGCGCGGGGTGTCGATGCGGGTGCCGGTCTTGATGGGGCCCTCGGCCGACCAGCCGCGCTTGGTCCAATACGCCTGCGCGCGATCGAATCTGGTGATCTCCAGTTCGGTGACCCATTTGGTCGCCGAGACGTACCCGTACAGTCCGGGCACCACCAGCCGGGCCGGGTAGCCGTGCGCGGTCGGCAGCGGTTCGCCGTTCATGCCGACCGCGAGCAGCGCGTCGCGCCCATCGGTGAGGGCGGCCAGCGGGCTGCCCGCGGTGAAGCCGTCGACGCTGCGGGACAGCACCATGTCGGCGTCCGGGTGCGGGCCCGCCTCGGCGATGAGTTCGTCGAGCCGGTACCCCAGCCACTGGGCGTTGCCGATCAGGTCCCCGCCCACGGGATTCGACACACAGGCCAGGGTGACGAGCCGTTCCACCGGGGTGCGAGCGTCGAGATCGGCCCAGCTCAACCGGATTTCGCGATCCACCATGCCGTGGATGCGCAGCGTCCAGTTCTCCCGGCTCAGCTGCGGCACGGTCAGCGCGGTGTCGATGCGGTAGAAGTCGGAGTTCGGCGTGAGGTAGGGCGTGAGCCCCGGCAGCCGCAGGTCCGCGGCCGGATCCACCGCCACCGGAACACCTTTCGGCGTCGGCAGCACAACCTCGGCCCGCTCCCCCGCGACGCTGCGCGACCGCACCCCGAGCACCCGCCCGGCGATGCCCGCGCCGATGCCCGCGACGGCCGCGACGGCGATCCCCCGCACCACGAGTCGCCGTTCCAGTGCGACATCGTCGGTCGACGCCGTGCGAGCCGTGCGGTCTCCGGTCGCGTCCCGTTGCACCGCAGCGGTTCCCGGTGAGGTGGCCGGATCCCCGGCTGCCCCCGCATCGAGAGCATGATCGGCCGTCCCCGAAGATCCCGCTGCCGCACCGGATCCACCGCCCGCACCCGTCCCGCCCGCGGCCGCCGACACGTCCTCGAGGTCCGCGATGCGATCGATCAGCGTGCGCAGCACCATGATTCCGGCCCACGCGCCGAGTATCGAAGGGAACAGCCAGTTCCAGGTCGCGTGCGGGCGGGTGACCGCCGCGACGGCCGACAGCAGCCCGAAGACCCCGAACAGAACCGACCCGGCGGGCCGCTTCGGTCGCTCGATCAGCCCCGCGACGGCCGCGAGCAGCACCGCGACCACACCCATCAGCACGAAGAGCACGAGCTTGTCGTTGGCGCCGAAGGTGTCGATCGCCCATTCGCGCAGCCCGTCCGGCGTGTGGTCGATGACCCACGCGCCGACGGCCTGGAACGGGGTGGCGTCCGGGCTGATGAAGGCCGCCACGATCTCCGCGCCGCCGAGAATCACCCCGGCGGCGACGAGGCCACTACCTATCCGGAATCCACGACCGGTCACGAATCCGACCCTACTGCCCGTTTCGCCGGTTCCCCCCGGCCCATCGGTGACATAACGGTGACGGGCGCGGGGTGACGGGCGTCAGCGCGGGGCGTAGTTGACCATCCACGGCACCGAGAACTTGTCGGTGACCATCCCGAAGGACTCGGCCCATTCGGTCTTGCCCAGGGGCATCGCCACGTCCCCGCCGGCGGACAGGGCGGTGAACACGCGCTCGGCCTCGGCGGCGCTGTCCACGTCCAGGCTCACCGAGTAGCCCGGGTTCGCGGTGTTCACGGTCTGCCCGGGCGGGACGTCGGACCCCATGAGCAGGGAATCGCCCAGCGGCAGGGTCACATTCGCGATCTTGTCGCGGAATTCGGCCGGGAAGTCGTCGGTGCCGCCCATGTCACCGAATCGGGCGATCTGCAGCTCCCCGCCCAGCACGGACCGATAGAAGACGAACGCCTCTTCGGCGTTGCCGTTGAAGACGAGATACGGGTTCACAGCGGTCATGGTTGCCTCCTGGGTCGGTTCCTCGGGTGGCCGAACGCGCCACCCACAGACTAGGACGACCGAGATGCCCGTTTCTCATCGCCCGGGCCGAACTCGATCAGGTCCGGCGACTCCCCGCACGTAGCCGACGCGCACTGCCTCGCGTTCCCGGCGCTGCACACCCCCGCGCTCCCGGTCATGCACCAGCCCCGCGTTCTTCAGCACTGCATCACCAGGCGTTCCCGATGCTGCACTGCCTCACGTTCCCGGCGCTGCACGACCCCGCGCTCCCGGCCATGCACCGGCCCCGCGTTCTTCAGCACTGCATCACCAGGCGTTCCCGATGCTGCACTGCCTCACGTTCCCGGTGGGGCGCTACCGCGTTCCCGGTGTTGCGCTGCCCCGCTGATCGCGGCGGTGCGCTGTCTCGCGTGCCGGCGCTATCCGCGCGCGATCACGCGCAGCGCCCCTCGTGCGCTGCCGCCGCCGGATCGCATCCCGCTACGAAAAAGCGCCGCCCGCGGACAATTCCGCGGGCGGCGCTGCGTTCACGTGCCGGGTCTAGGAGTAGATCGCGTCCACGTCGGACGCGTACTGCTTCATGACCACGTTGCGCTTGAGGGACATCTTCGGGGTCAGCTCCCCGCCCTCCTGGGTCCAGTCGACCGGCAGGATCCGGATCTTCTTGATCGCCTCGGCGTGCGAGACCAGCTTGTTGGTCGCGGCCACCGCGGCGTCGATCTCCGACTTCAGGGTGGCGTTCTCGATCAGCTCTTCCATCGAGATGTCGGCGGCGATCCCGTTGCGTTCCTTCCAGCCCGGCAGCGCCTCCTGATCGATCGTGATCAGCGCGCCGATGAAGGGCTGACCGTCGCCGACGACCATGACCTGGCTGATCAGCGGGTGCTGGCGCAGGGAATCCTCGAGCATCGCCGGGGAGACGTTCTTGCCGCCCGCGGTGACCAGGATTTCCTTCTTGCGGCCGGTGATCGAGATGAAGCCCTGCTCGTCGATCGCGCCCAGGTCGCCGGTCTTGAACCAGCCGTCACCGTCGAACGCGTCGGCGGTGGCCTGCTCGTTCTTCCAGTAGCCGCTGAAGACCACCGGGCCGCGGATGAGCAGCTCGCCGTCCTCGGCGACCTTGGCGCCGTGGCCGGGCAGCGGGCGGCCGACCGAGCCGACCTTGATGAACTTGGGGGTGTTGACGCTGACGGCCGCGGTGGACTCGGTCAGGCCGTAGCCCTCGTAGATGGTGACGCCGGCGCCGCGGAAGTAGTGGCCCAGGCGCGCGCCCAGGGGCCCGCCGCCGGAGACCGCGGACTCGCACTGCCCGCCCATGGCCTCGCGCAGCTTGCTGAAGACCAGCTTGTCCAGGACCGCGTGCTTGATCTTCAGACCAAGGCCGGGGCCGCCGTTCTGCAGCGACTCGCTGTAGGCGATGGCCACCTCGGTGGCGTAGTCGAAGATCTTGCCCTTGCCGCCGTCGTGCGCCTTCTGCTTCGCGCCGTTGAAAACCTTCTCGAACACGCGCGGCACCGAGAGGATGAAGTCCGGCTTGTACTTGCCGAACTGCTCGACCAGCGTGGACCAGTCGGCGGTGTGCGCGACGGTGACACCGGCGTCGAAGGCGGCCAGGGCCACCGCGCGGGCGAAGACGTGGGCCAGCGGCAGGAACAGCAGCGACTTGCGGCCCGGGCGCAGGAACTCGCTCATCGAGGAGCGGTCCGCGGCCGATTCGGCGTACAGGTTGGCATGCGAGAGCATGACGCCCTTGGGCTTGCCGGTGGTGCCGGAGGTGTAGATCAGGGTCGCCGGGGAGGCGGCCTTGACCTGCGCGCGCCGCTCGTGCACGACGCTGTCGTCCAGCTCCGCGCCGCGCTTGGTGAGCTCGGCGATGACGCCGGACTCGAGCACCAGCACCTCGCGCAGCTCGGGCAGGCTGCCCTCGACCTCGGCGACGGTGGCGCGCAGCTTGTCGTTCTGCACGATGGTGATCTTGGTGGCCGAATCCTCGAGGATCCAGCGCACCTGCTCGGCGGAGGAGCTGTCGAAAATCGCCACGCCGCAGCCGCCGGCCGCCCAGATGGCGAAGTCCAGCACGACCCAGTCGTAGCTGGTCGCCGCCATGATGGCGACGCGGTCACCGAGTTCGATGCCGGAGGCGACGAGCCCCTTGGCCACGCCCGTCACCGTCGCGGCGAACTCCTTCGCCGTGACATCGTTCCAGCCGCCGTTGCCATCCGGAGTGTTGAAAACGACCAGGTCGGGCGTTTCCTTCGCATGCCGGAACGCGCCGTCCGACATATTGGCGGTCTCCGGGATGGTGTAGGTAGCCGGGACTTCGAACTCTCGCATCGCTGCCCTCCACATTGAGTAATACTGGCGAGTAATTTACGCCACGCTTCCAGGTCACACCCCACGGACCGCCCGAACATGTTCTCGTTCGCCGGTCCGGGCGGTCACACGCGTTCTGCTGCCTATCCTATGGACCTGGTAGGCGCGGGGCGCAGCGCTTGGCGCAGGAAGTCGCCGAGTTCCAGCGTGATCGCGGCGGCCGGGGCCACCAGCGACGCCTGCAATTGCGCGACGTGCCAGAGGCCGTCGGTTTCGGAGAACTCGGTGCGCACCCCGGCCGCGGTGAGTTTGCCGACCAGTCGCACGCACTGCGGGTGCAGCAGTTCGTCGCGATCGGCCTGCACGTAGGTCGGCGGCAGCCCGTGCAGCTCGGCCAGCAGCGGCGCGTAGCCGACGTCCCGGCTGTCGCCGTCGCCGAGATAGGCGTCGGCGCACGACCGCGACCACGGCTTGGTCAGCACCAGATCCTCGTCCCGCCCGGGCACCTCGTTGGGGTCGGTCCACGGCGCGATCAACCCGAGCGCGGCGGGCACGTAGCCGTGCTTGTCCCGCAGCCGCAACGCCAGCGCGAGCGAGAGCCCGCCGCCGGCCGAGTCACCGCCGAGCGCGATGCGTTCGGGCCGGTATCCCGAGGCGACCAGTTCCAGGAAGGCCATCTCGGCGTCGTCGAGTCCGGCCGGGAACGGATGTTCGGGTGCCAGGCGGTAATCCAGAACGTGGACCGCGCACCCCGTTTCGCGAGCCAGGTAGCCAGCCAGCGCGCGGTGGGTGACGGGCGAGCCGACCGTGTAGCCGCCGCCGTGCAGGTAGAGCACGGTGGCCTGATCGCTGACCGGGCCGACGGTGACCCGTTCGGCCGGACGCCCGCCGAGGCGGACGCGCTCCACGTGGGTGCCGCGCGGCGGGCGCTGCGCCGGCGCACCGATCTCCATGAGCTTGCGCTGCACGGTGAAGGGCAGCCGGGCGTTCAGCATGACCCGGAAGACCGGGCGCAGCACCGCACGCGCCACGGGCAGTGGCAGTTTCACGTCCAACATATCCAATTCCCTAGGGCAGGAAGCGCTTCTGCACCACCGCGGAGATGCGCTGGTAGTACGAACCGGTGCTGCGGACGAACAGGTCGAGAAGCTTGGCCTCCCAGCCGATCAGTACGCGGCCGTGCCCCTTGGCCACGCCCTCGGTGATGACCTGCGCGGCCATTTCCGGGGTGTGCAGCGCGAGCTGCTTGTCGAACATCGTGGCCAGGTTCTTCTGGTCCAGGCCCTCGGCGACGGTGGCGTTGCGGGCCACGGCGGTCTTGATGCCGCCGGGGTGCACGCAGGTGACCTTGACCGGCTTGCCGCTCATGATCATTTCCTGGCGCAGCGCCTCGGTGAAGCCGCGCACCGCGAACTTGGCCGCGTTGTAGGCGCTCTGACCCGGCACCGCGATCAGGCCGAAGAGGCTGGATACGTTCACCACGTGGCCCGCGCCCGACTCGATCAGGTAGGGCAGGAAGGCCTTGGTGCCGTTGACGACTCCGTAGAAGTCGACGTCCATGATGCGTTCGATGTCCTTGAACGCGGTGCTGACCACGTCGCCGTGATGGGCGATGCCGGCGTTGTTGTAGATCTGGTTGACCCTGCCGAAGTGCTTGTTGACCTCGTCGGCGTACAGCAGCACCGCTTCGCGCTCGGCGACGTTCAGGCGATCGGACTTGATGTCGACGCCGTACCGCTCGCAGCGCTGCACCGTTTCGGCGAGGCCCTCGGTGTCGATGTCCGAGAGCGCGAGCTTCGCACCCCGGCGAGCCAGGTTCTCGGCCAGGGCGCGGCCGATGCCGGAGCCCGCGCCGGTGATCACACAGACTTTGTCCTTGAAGTAAGCATCATTGCTCACGGGGTTACCACTTTCGTTTGTGCTTGGGCCCGTAGGGAATCAGACGGAGGCCGGGGCGGCGGTCTTGGCGGTGTCGTACGCGGACACGTCGAACTTCTCGAGCAGACTACGGAAGCGGAAGGTGAAGTCCGGCCACAGCGTGGTGTTGTTGCCGTGCTTGTCCATGTACCAGGAGGCACAGCCGCCGGTGCTCCACACCGCGCCCTCGAGCTTGCCCTGCAACTCGACGTTGTACTGATCCTGCGCATCCTTGCGCACCTCGATGGTGCGCAGGCCGAGCCGGTCGATGGTGGCCACGGCGTCGGAGATGTAGTTGATCTGCGATTCGATCATGTACACCATCGAGGTGTGGCCCAGGCCCACGTTCGGGCCGAGCATGAAGAACATGTTGGGGAAGTTGTTGATGGCCGAGCCCTTGTAGCCCTGCTGGCCGCCCTCTTCGAAAACCCCCGCGAGCGTGCGGCCGTCACGACCGGAGATGGTCTCGTAGGCCGGGGAATCGGTGACGTGGAAGCCGGTGGCCACGATGATCGCGTCCACTTCGCGCTCGACGCCGTCCTTGGTGACGACGGAGTTGCCGCGAATCTCCTTGATGCCGTCGGTCACCAGGTCCACGTTCTCGCGACCCAGGGCCGGGTAGTACTCGTTGGAGATGAGCATGCGCTTGCACCCGATGCGGAAGTTCGGGGTGACCTTGGCGCGCAGCTCGGGATCGCGGACCTCGACACGCAGCTTGGCGCGCGCGATGGTCTCGAGGATCTTCATCGCGGGCGGGAACTTGGCCAGGCCGACGACCTGGCTCTCGCGGACCGCGTAGATGGCCGCGCGCGAGAGCGCCTGCGCACCCGGGATGTACTTGAACGCGAGGCGTTCGGGCAGCAGGTACGGGCGGTCGCCGCGCGGCAGCAGCCACGGCGCGGTGCGCTGGTAGACGTCCAGGTGCGCGACCTGCTTGGCGATGGCGGGCACGATCTGGATGGCCGAAGCGCCGGTGCCGATGACCGCGACGCGCTTGCCGGTCAGGTCCGAATCGTGGTTCCAGCGCGCGGAGTGGAAGATCTCGCCCTGGAATTCGTTGATGCCCTTGATATCCGGCAGGTTCGGCTCGCAGAGCGCGCCGACGGCGGAGATCAGGATGTCGGCGGTGAACGCGCCCTGCGAGGTCTGGATCTCCCAGCGAGCGGTCGCGTTGTCGAACTGCGCGCCGGTCATGTCGCAGCCGAAGATGTGCTTGTCGCGCACGCCGTACTTGTCGGCGACGCCCTGAATGTACTTCTGGATCTCCGGCTGCTTGGAGAACGAGCGCGTCCACTCCGGGTTCAGCGCGAAGGAGTACGAGTACAGGTGCGAGGGCACGTCGCAGGCCGCGCCCGGGTAGGTGTTGTCGCGCCAGGTGCCGCCGACGTCATCGCCGCGCTCCAGCACGAGGTAATCCTGCTGGCCCTGCTGGCTCAGGCGGATCGCCATGCCCAGGCCCGAGAACCCGCTGCCGACGATGATGATGTGCGAATGCCGGACCGGCCGATTATCGACAGCTTTGTCTGTAACCTTGCGACTCATGAAAACGAGGGTAGGGTCTTATTGAGTCCGAGTCAACAGTGTTGACTCGCGTTCAGTAGGATTTTCCCGGTGACCGAAGGACAAAGCGTGAGCAGACCGGCCTCCGCCGCCAAACGCGTACGCCTCAGCCCCGAGGAACGCCGCCGGCAGCTGATCACACTGGGTACCCGCATGCTGCGCGAGCGGGAGCTGGAAGACATCTCGGTCAGCGAGATCGCCAAGCAGGCGGGGATCTCGCGGGCCCTGCTCTTTCACTACTTCCCCACCAAACAGGACTTCTACCTGGCCGTGGTGGCGCACGCCAATGCCGAACTGCTGGCCCGCACCGCCCCCGACCCGGACCTGAACATGCTCGACATGCTGCGCGACTCGATCACGCGCTACGTCGACTACGTCAGCGAGAACCGCACCTCGTACCGCGCCCTGCTGCGCGGCCCGGCCAGCGCCATCCCCGAACTCATCGCCATGGTCGACGCGCACCGCGGCGCGCAGGTCGAGCGCATCCTCGCCAACTCGCCGCTGCCGATCGAGGACGCCGAACTCCCCGGACTCACCCTGGCCGTGCGCGGCTGGATCGCGTTCCTGGAGGAGACCACCCTCATCTGGCTGCGCGAGGAACCCATCCCCCGCGACGAACTCATCGAACTGCTGGTGGAATCGCTGCCGTCGCTGGCGCTCACCCCGCGGCTCGCGGCCGCGCTGCTGGACTGAACCCGGCACCTGCCGGACCGAGCACCGCGGCGCACTCGATTCGCCGCCGCGCCCGCACGCGTCCGGCGCTCGCCTACAGCGCGTGCGCGTCCAGCCAGGCCCGCGCCGCCTCGTTCGGAGCCACCCCGTCTTCGCGCACCTGGCGGATCAGGTCCGCCAGGTCGACCGTGGTCAGTTCACCGCCGACGTAGTTGAGTTTGCGCAGCTGGATCTCGCTCAGCTCGCCCTTGCGCAGCAGCGGCAGCACCATCGCGGCCCGGAAGGCGTAGTCCGGATCGGCCAGCGCGACCAGATCAGCGCCGCCGTCCGGCAGATAGGACGGCGGGCCGGACAGCACACCCAGCTGAATACGGCCCTCGGCGAGCGCTTTTCGCAGCTCGGCGGGGTCGGCGAAGGGCACCGGCTCGGCGAGTTCGCAGCCGTACACCGCACGCAGCGGCTCCACCACGTCCCGGTGCGGATCGAGCGGCGCGCGCTGGGGATCCAGCGCGGGCCCGGTGGCGACACCCACCGCAAGCCCGGCACAGCGCGGGCCGAGATCCTTTAGCGTGGGCGGGAATTCGGCGACGCGGGTGGCCGCCGCGACCACCGTCGGCCGCAGATCCGTGCCGTCGGCCGCGTCGCCGACGATCAGGCCCGCGGGCAGCGCGGCATTGAGCGCCGCGGTGACGGCGTCGGGTTTGCGTGCGGCGGAGCCGGAATCGAGAGCGGTGAGCAGATCGCCGTTCACCTCGCCGACCGCGACGACCCGGTCCGCGTCCAGCGCCGCGATCGCGGCCGCCCGATCGCCGAGTCCGTCCCGCACGGCGGTGCGCGCTCCGGTGCGGGCCAGCGCCCCGGCGTACACCGCGGCCAGCACCTGCGATTGGGTGGACTCCCCCGCGCCGACGGTGAGCACCGGGCCGGAATCGGAACCGCAACTCGCGGCCAGGACCGCCAGCGTCGCGAGCACGGCCACGCGCCGGATCACACGCGGCGCACGCGCTGATCGCCGCCGGGCGCGCGGGGCCCGGGTGAGGTAAACCGTTCTGCCGAACACCCGCAACAGTCTGCCGTCCCGGGTTCCGGGAAACGGGATCGGGGCCTCAACACTCCGAAATTCGGTGTCGTGCCAGGCGAATTCAAAACCGACCCCGGGTAGGCGGCGTTCGCGTGGGTAAACGGGCACTATAAACAGTCGAGTCTGTTTTCTTGATGAAGTACTTGGTGGAAGGAAGCCTGTGCACCCCCTACTCACCACGCGGGCCAATGGCCGGCGAAACGCTCGGACCGTTCTGCGTATCCTCGCCGCGGCGGTGGCCCTGGCGGCCGCGATGGTGGCCTCGGCCTGCGGCGGCGACTCCGATCCGCTCGGCGCCTCGGGTGACTGCGGCGGCGGCACGGACCAGCTGACGGTCGGATCCGCCAACTTCCCCGAATCCGAGACCGTGGCCAACGTGTACGCGGAAGCGTTGCGCGCCAACGGTTTCGTCATCGACACGAAGCTGAACATCGGCAGCCGCGAAGCGTACGTACCGGCCGTGCGCCAGTGCGCCATCGATCTGGTGCCCGATTACACCGGCAACCTGCTGCAGTACCTGAACAAGGACGCCACCGCGACCGCGGCCGTCGACGTGAACTCCGCGCTGATCACCGAGCTGGGCACCGAACTCGGCATCGGCAAGCCCGCTCCCGCCGAGGATTCCGACGCCGTGGTGGTCACCGCGGCCACCGCGCAGCGCTGGAATCTGCGCAGCATCGCCGATCTGGCCGCGCATTCGGCCGAGGTGAAGTTCGCCGCACCGGCCGAATTCGCCGAGCGCCCGGGCGGTCTGCCCGGACTGAAGAAGTTCTACAACCTCGACATCGCGCCCGCCAACTTCGTGCCCATCGCCGACGGCGGCGGGCCGGCCACCGTGCGCGCCCTGGTCGAGGGCCAGGTCACCGCGGCCGACATCTTCACCACCTCACCCGCCATCGTCGCCAACAACCTGGTGGTGCTCGCCGATCCGCTGCACAACTTCGCGGCGCAGAACGTGGTGCCGCTGTTCAACACCGCGAAGAAGAGCGACAAGATGATCGCGGTGCTCAACGCTGTCTCCACCAAATTGACCACCGCCGAACTGATTTCGCTGAACACCGCGGTCTCCGGGGATGCCAAGACCGAGCCCGCCGCGGCGGCCAAGGCGTGGATCGTCGCGCAGGGACTCGACAAGCCGGTCGCGTAGCGAGAATCAAGCAGTAGGGAAACACGGTGTCCGACATCGAATTCAGCGGCGTCAGCAAGACCTATCCGGACGGCACCACCGCCGTTCACGATCTCGGACTGCGCATCGAATCCGGCTCGTTCACCGTGTTCGTCGGCCCCTCCGGCTGTGGCAAGACCACCTCCATGCGAATGATCAACCGCATGATCACGCCCACCACCGGTGTCATCACCATCGGCGGGCAGGATATTTCGACACAGAATGCGGTGCGGCTGCGGCTGGGCATCGGCTACGTCATCCAGAGCGGGGGCCTGCTGCCGCATCGCACCGTGGTCGACAACGTGGCCACCGTGCCGGTGCTGCGCGGCGTGACCCGGCGGACGGCCCGCGCGAACGCGCTCGACCTGCTCGACCGGGTCGGGCTCGATCGCGCACTGGCCCAGCGCTATCCGGCCCAGCTCTCGGGCGGTCAGCAGCAGCGCGTCGGGGTGGCGCGGGCGCTGGCCGCCGACCCGCCCATCCTGCTCATGGACGAACCGTTCAGCGCCGTGGACCCGGTGGTGCGCGCCGAACTCCAGGCCGAGATGCGGCGGTTGCAGGCCGAACTGCACAAGACCATCGTCTTCGTCACGCACGACATCGACGAGGCCATCAAGCTCGGCGATCGCATCGCGGTGTTCGGTCCCGGCGGCCGGCTCCAGCAGTACGACCGGCCCCAGCGCGTACTCTCGCAGCCCGCAACGGATTTCGTCGCGGGCTTCGTCGGCCGCGACCGCGGCTACCGCGAACTCTCCTTCCGCAGCGCGGCCGGGGTCACGCCGGTGGAACTGACGACGCTGACCCCCGAGACCGTGCCCGATGCACGCCTGGAGAAGAACGAATGGCGGCTCGTGGTCGACGCCGCGCGGCATCCCATCGGCTGGATCGACACCACCGGGGTGGAAGGGGTGCGGGCCGGGCGCGCGCTGACCGACTGCGTCTCCGCGGGCGGCTCGCTCTTCCCGCCCGGCGGCGATCTGCGCCAGGCCCTGGACAGCGCCATCTCCTCGCCGTCGGAAATCGGTGTCGCGGTCGATGATTCGGGCGCCGCGGTGGGCGGCATCCGCGCCGCGGACGTGCTGGAGCAACTCAGCCGCCAGCGCGCGGACGAGGACGCCGAACGCAATCGCGCGTTCTTCGCGCGGGAGCAGCGGTGAACTACCTCCTCGACAACTTCGCGGAGATCGCCGGATTCACGCGCACCCACCTGTATCTGGCGCTGCTGCCGCTGGCGATCGCGCTGGCCGTCGCGGTGCCGGTGGGCGCGCTGGTGCACCGCACCCGCTGGCCGCGGCGCGTCACCACGGTGGCCGCGAGCATCGCCTACACGATTCCCTCGCTGGCCCTGTTCGTCATCATTCCCCCGCTACTGGGCATCGCCGTCATCGATCCGCTCAATGTGGTCATCGCCCTGACCATCTACTCGGTCGCGCTGCTGGTGACCGCGGTGCCCGCCGCACTGGACTCGGTGCCCGCCGCGGTGCTCGACGCCGCCGACGCCATCGGCTACACCCGGGTGCGGCGCGTGCTCACCGTCGACTTCCCGCTCGCCCTACCGGTTTTCGTCGCCAACCTGCGGGTCGTGGCCGTCACCAACATCTCGATGGTGACCGTCGGCGCGCTCATCGGCGTCGGCGGCCTGGGCAAGCTGTTCACCCAGGGCTATCAGCGCGACTACCCGGACGAGATCATGGCGGGCATCATCGTGGTGCTGGTCCTGGCGCTGGTGGTGGATCGCGCGCTGTTCCTGCTCGGTCGGCTCGCGACCCCGTGGCTGCGCGCCGGCGGCGGCGCGCGACCGGCGAAAGGGCGTGCGGCATGAGTCTTTTCGTCGACGCCTGGGCGTTTCTCACCGACGGCGCGAACTGGTCCGGGCCGACCGGGATCGGCGCCCGTGTGCTGCAGCATCTCTGGTACAGCTTTCTGGCCGTCGGCCTGTCGGCGCTGATCGCGGTGCCGCTGGGCCTGGCCATCGGGCACACCCGGCGGGGTTCGGCGCTGATCGTCGGCTTCGCCAACGCCATGCGCGCGCTGCCGACGCTGGGTCTGCTCACCTTCGCGGTGCTGGGAATGGGCCTGGGTCTGGTGCCGCCGATCCTGGCCCTGCTCACCGTCGGCATTCCGCCGCTGCTGGCGGGCGCGTACGCCGGGATCGCGAACGTGGACGCCACGGTGGTGGACGCCTCGCGGGCCATGGGTATGACCGAACGCCAGGTGTTGTTCCGCGTGGAACTGCCCAATGCCCTGCCGGTGCTGCTCACCGGGCTGCGCGCGGCCACGCTGCAGGTGGTCGCGACAGCGACCATCGCCGCCTACGTCAACCTGGGCGGGCTGGGCCGCTACATCTTCGACGGCATCGGCCTCTACCGCTACGACCGCGTCCTGGTGGGCGCGATCCTGGTCGCGGCCCTGGCCCTGATCCTGGACGCGCTGCTGGCGGCGGCGGTGTGGGCCGCGGCCCCGGGCTCGGGCCGCCTGCGCCGGACGGGCGGAGCGCGCGCGATCGGCACCGGCGTCACGCGGCCCATCGACACCGGCGTCACGCGGCCCGAGTAGGCGGTACAGCTACCTCTCGGCAAAGATCGCATTGACCTCGACTGTGATCCGGGACACGATGGGCAGTGGCTAGAGCACCATCCACCCCACAGGAGGTTTGCGTGAAAGCCATGAAAGCCCGCGACATCATGCACGACAGCGTGGAGTGCATTCCGGCGGACGAAACCCTGGACCGCGCCGCGCAGCTGATGCGCAACATGGACGTCGGCGCGCTCCCCATCTGCAACAACGAGCGCATGATCGGCATGCTCACCGACCGCGACATCGTGGTCCGATGTATCGCCGAGGGCCACGACCCCGCCCGCGTCCGCGCCGGCGATCTGGCCATGGGCACCCCGCGCTGGGTCGACGCCGACACCGACGTCTCCGAGATCCTCGAGATCATGGAACAGAACCAGATCAAACGCCTGCCCGTGGTGGACATGAAGAACGGCAAACGCCTGATCGGCATGATCTGCGAATCCGACCTGGCCCGCAACGTCACCGACAAACAGCTGGCCGAGTTCGTAGCCGCTGTTACCGCCTCCCCGGAAATTCAGCGGGCCACCGAGAGCCGTTGACCGTTCCGCATCCGTGGTGCGGGCGGGTGCCGAGCCGATTCTGGGCGTACCCGGGGAGTTACCCCGACCTCACGAAACCAGTTGTCGCCTAGGCATCTCTGCCGCGGCACCTCTGACGCGCAGGGGTCGAATTTCCCCCTCAATTGACCCGGCCCCCGCACAGGAACTGTGCG
>NZ_JBEXUS010000059.1:0-49587 GCF_040614455.1 Nocardia sp. NPDC005978 | reverse complement strand
CGTACTGCCGTTGCAGTACGCGCGACGGCCTCCGCTCGCACGATGCCGACTACGAAGGCCCCGGACGAGCATGATCGCATGGCGAAACTCCTGTACCGGCTCGGCCGGATCGCGTTCGAGAAGCGGCGACTCGTCGCTCTGCTCTGGGTGGGGATCATGGGCGCGCTGGTGGTCGGGGCCGCCGCCGCGCCCACACCGCCGCCGGACACCTTCTCCATTCCCGGTACCGAATCCCAGCAGGCGTTCGACCTGCTCGAGGAGCGCTTCCCGGGCACCAAATCCGATGGCGCGCAAGCGCGTATCGTCTTCGTAGCCCCCGATGGGCAGCGGATCGACTCGCCGCGCAATCAAGCCGCGGTCGAGCAGGTCATCGGCTCGGTGGCGGGCGGTGCGCAGGTGAAGGGCGTACTCGACCCGTTCCAGGCCGGCGCGGTGAGCGCCAACGGCACGACCGCCTACGCCACCGTGAGCTACGGCGAGACCAGTGATCAGCTCACCGACGCCACCAAGACAGCGCTGACGGACACCATCGAGGCCGGCAAGGCCGCGGGCGTCACCGTGGAGATCGGCGGCACCGCGCTGATGCCCGAACCCGAGATGGGCGCGGCCACCGAACTCGTCGGCGTGGCCATCGCCGCCATCGTCCTGATGATCACCTTCGGCGCGTTCGCCGCCGCCGGACTCCCGTTGCTGACCGCGCTGATCGGCATCGGCGTCGGCATCGCCGCCATCGTGGCGATCGGAATGTCCACCACCACAACGACACTGGCCATGATGCTGGGCCTGGCCGTCGGCATCGACTACGCGCTGTTCATCGTCTCGCGCTACCGCACCGAACGCGCGGACGGGTACACCGCCAAGGAAGCGGTGGGCCGCGCCGTCGGCACCGCGGGCTCGGCGGTGGTCTTCGCCGGCCTCACCGTAATCATCGCGCTGGCCGGTCTCGCCGTCGTCGGCATCCCCGCGCTCACCAAGATGGGCCTGGCCGCCGCGGGCACCGTGGCCGTCGCGGTCACCATCGCGCTGACCCTGCTGCCGGCGCTGCTCGGCTTCTTCCAGAACGCGGTCATGCCGCGCGCTTTCCGCAAGGCCGCCAAGGCGACAGGCGAACAGACCCCGGACGCGGTGAACGCCGCCGCCGCCGCTCAGCTGCGCGAGGACAAGCCCGGCATGGGCACCCGCTGGGCCCGGTTCATCGTGCGCCGCCCGGTCGCGGTACTGCTGATCGGCCTCGTCGGCATGGGCGTGCTGGCGCTGCCGGTGCAGAGCCTGGAGCTCGGCATGCCGGGCGATGAATCCCAGTCCACCGAAACCACGCAGCGCCGTGCCTACGACGCGCTCGCCGCCGGTTTCGGCCCGGGGTTCAACGGCCCGCTCACCATCGCGGTGGATCTCGCGGGCGTCGCTAATCCGCAAGGGGCACTGGAGCAGATCTCGCGCACGCTGACCGAGACCGCGGGCGTGGTGTCGGTGACGCCGCCGATCCCGAACCAGGCCGGAGACGCGGCCATGCTCACCGTGGTGCCCGCCACCGGCCCCTCCTCCACCGAAACCAAGGACCTCGTTCACGAATTGCGCGGCGAGGCAGGCGATCTCAAGGCCGCGACGGGCGCGACCGTGCTGGTCACCGGCGCGACCGCCATGAACATCGACGTCTCGCAGAAGATGGCCGACGCCCTGCTGCCGTACCTGGCGGTCGTGGTCGGACTCGCGATCCTGCTGCTGATGCTGGTGTTCCGCTCCATCGCGGTGCCGATCAAGGCGGCGCTGGGGTTCCTGCTCTCGGTCGGCGCGGCCTTCGGCGTGATCGTCGCGGTGTTCCAGTGGGGCTGGCTGGCCGGTCTCATCGGCGTGGATCAGACGGGCCCGGTCATGAGCATGATGCCGATCTTCCTGATCGGCGTGGTGTTCGGCCTCGCGATGGACTACGAGGTCTTCCTGGTCACCCGCATGCGGGAAGCCTTCGCGCACGGTGAGAGCGCGACCGACGCCATCGTCACCGGATTCCGGCACAGCGGCCGGGTCGTGGTGGCCGCGGCGGCGATCATGATCGCGGTGTTCGCCGGCTTCGTCGGCGGCGGCGAGCCCATGATCAAGATGATGGGTCTGGGCCTGGCGGCCGCGGTGTTCTTCGACGCCTTCGTGGTTCGCATGACCCTGGTCCCGGCCGTGCTGGCCCTGCTCGGCGACAAGGCGTGGTGGCTGCCGCGCTGGCTGGACCGCATCCTGCCGAACGTGGACGTGGAGGGTGAGGCGCTGACCGAGCACGCCGAGCCCGCCGCCCCCGTGCGCGAACTCGAGGACGCGCGCGCCTAGCGACCGGCGCACCAGGTGGGCCGTCCCGGGTGGGGCGGCCTACCGGTCCCGGTGCGGCCCGCCGATTAGGGTTCTCAACGACGAGAAGGGACGCGCACATGACCGCCGAATGGTCGCAGTGGCCGCGCCGGCACAGCCGGGCCGTCGACGTGATGGTTGCGGTGCTGCTGTGCGCGCTGGCCACCTACGCCAGCCGCCTGATCGATCACGGCGACGGCCGCGGGCCGGTGGTCGACCAACCGGCCTCGCTGGTGGTCTTCGGCCTCTCGTGCACGGCGTCGCTGGCGCTGTTGTGGCGCCGGCGTTTTCCACTCGCGGTGCTGGGCGTCACGACCGGCTGCGGTGTCGCGATCGCGGTGTGCGGCTTCGAGCCGTCGATTCTCACCGCGGGCGCGGCGCTGGTGGCGGCGTACTCGGCGGGCATCTGGGCGGCGGATCTGCGCACCGCCAAACTCGCGCCGGTGCTCGCGGGCGGCGCGCTGCTGTTGGCTTCGCTGGTGCACGATTTCACGCCCATCCTCACCGGCGGCCGCATCACCCTGATAGCCGCGGTGCTCGTGGCGGGCGCGTTCGCCGAGGCCGGGCGCAGCCGGCGCGGCTACCTCGCGGCCCTGCACGCGCGCGCCGAACTGGCCGAGCGCACCCGCGAGGAGGAAGCGCGCCAGCGGGTCGGCGAGGAGCGCGTGCGCATCGCCCGCGAACTGCACGACATCGTCGCCCACCACATGGCCCTGGCGCACGCCCAGGCCTCCACCGCCGCATACCTTCTGCGCAGCCAGCCGGACCAGGCGCAGGAGATGCTCGACCAGCTGGCCGGCACCACCTCCGCGGCCCTGCGCGAACTCAAGGCCACGGTCGGACTGCTGCGCGAGGACGATTCGGACGCCCCGCTCGAGCCGACCCCGGGCCTGGATCAATTGTCCGAGCTGCTCGGCTCTTTCGAGCGCACCGGACTGCGGGTCGAGCTCTCGGTCACCGGCGAGCCGCGCCCGCTCTCGCCCGGCGCGGATCTCACCGCCTACCGCATCATCCAGGAGGCGCTGACCAATGTCACCAAGCACGCGAGCACCGCGACCGCGACCGTGCGCCTGGTCTACTCCCGGCTGCTGCTGACCATCAGCGTGAGCGATGACGGCGGGTCCGAAACCGTTCGCGCGGAGCCTGATTCGGCGGACGATGACCAGGGCTACGGTTTGATCGGCATGAACGAGCGCGCGGTCTCGGTCGGCGGTCACCTGCGCGCCGGCCGTCGTCCGGACGGCGGTTTCGAAGTCACCACCGAACTTCCGCTCGAGCCACCCCGCGTCGCCGACCACGAGGACAAACCATGACCATCCGGGTACTGCTGGCCGATGATCAAGCCCTGCTCGCCGGGACCTTCCGGCTGCTGATCGATTCGGCCGAGGACATGGAAGTGGTCGGGATGGCCGGAAACGGCAGGGAGGCAGTGGATCTGGCGCGTGCGACCGGACCAGACGTCGTGGTCATGGATATTCGCATGCCCGGGATGGACGGCCTGGCGGCGACCCAGGAGATCTGCGCCGATCCGGCCCTGCACGAGACCCACGTGCTCATCCTGACCACGTTCGAACTCGATGAGTATGTGGCGCAGGCCCTTCGCGCCGGGGCCAGCGGCTTCCTGGGCAAGGACGTGGGTCCGGAGGAGCTGCTGCGCTCGATCCGGGCGGTCGCCGCAGGGGAGGCGCTGCTCTCGCCCACCGCGACCCGCACCCTGATCTCGCGCTATCTCGCCCGCCCCGAAAGCCGGGTGAGCGCAGCCGAATCGCTCGAGGTGCTCACCGCGCGGGAGCGCGAGGTGGTGGCGATGGTCGCGGAGGGGCTGTCGAACGAGGAGATCGCCGAGCGGATGTACGTCAGCCCGCTGACCGTTCGCACCCACGTGCAGCGCGCGATGTCGAAAGTCGGTGTGCAGAACCGCGCCCAGCTCGTGGTGATCGCGTTCCAGTCCGGCCTGGTACGGGTCGAGCCGCCGCGCCGCGGTACGAGCAACTGAAATTAGCCCGGCCGTCGGCCAGGCGCTGAAATCCCTTCCGGCGGCGGGGCCGTCGGGGATGCGATCCAATTGCTTTGGTACCGTTGATGCCTTACGTGACTGATGTGACGGCTGTTGTCAATCAACACGTGGCGTTCCCGCGTTTCGTCCGATTTCTCGGTTAACCTAGCGACATTTCGGCAAACTGCTCGTGTCCGGTTCGCCCTGTTGGTTGGGGTGGCAGCGGTCGGGGGCAAGCAACGAAGAGGAGTGTCGGCGGATCGTGACTGTCATCAGTGCGGACAAATCCGAGATTCGGTCCCAGGCGCCACAAGCCGAAGCGCAGATCATCGCGCTGTGCAATCAGAAAGGGGGAGTGGGAAAGACGACCTCCACGGTCAATCTCGGCGCGGCACTGGCCGAAGCCGGGCAGCGGGTGCTGCTGGTCGATCTGGATCCGCAGGGCGCGTTGTCCGCGGGGCTCGGGGTGTCCCACTACGACCTCACCATGACCGTGTACGACCTGATCGGCAAAGATACGCCGCCGGTCGACGAGGTGCTGCTGCACACCGGTGTGGAGCGCCTGGATCTGCTCCCGAGCAATATCGACCTGTCCGCCGCGGAGATTCAGCTCGTCAACGAGGTGGCTCGCGAGTACTCGCTGCGCCGGGTCCTCGAACCGCTGCGCGATCGCTACGACTACATCCTGATCGACTGTCAGCCCGCGCTGAGCCTGCTCACGGTGAACGCGCTGGCCTGTGCCGACGGCGTGATCATCCCCATGGAGTGCGAGTTCTTCTCCCTGCGTGGGCTCGCGCTGCTCACCGACACCATGGAGAAGGTCCGCGAGCGGCTCAATCCCCGGCTGAACATGCTCGGCATCGTGATCACCATGTTCGACTCCCGGCTGCTGCACGCGCGTCAGGTGCTCACCCGGGTCGAGGAGATCTTCGGCGAGCAGGTCTACGAAACGATGATCACGCGCACGGTCCGCTTCCCCGACGCCAGCATCGCGGGTGAGCCCATCACCTCGTGGGCGCCCAAATCGCGTGGCGCGGACCAATATCGGGCGCTGGCGCAAGAGGTGCTCAAACAGCGCTGAATCCGGGTGCCGCGGCCGGCGGATGAAATGCGCTGCGGCCGTGGCGTTCGCGAGGTCGTGCCGGTTGCCTCAGCCCACGATGTACGCGGGCTGCGGTCCGGTCGTGGCTATCGTGCTCTGCCCCCGGGTCAGGTTCACCGTCACCTGCCCGCCCGAGCTGTTCGGCAGAATCCGGCCGGGCGCCACGAGATTGCCCGTCCACCGATGCGCCGCCCCGTCGCAGTCCACCTGAACCGGACCGTCGAGCCGGATGGCGATCGGCCCCCCGATCCCGCCCTGGAACATCTGCTCCAGTGAACCGTCCACCACCTCGACCCCCGCGATCCCGCCGCCGTCGCAGGTGGCGCTCCCGCTGATGCCCAGTGTGGCGACCTGATAGACGAGTTCCGCGTCCGCTGACACGGCGGGCGATTGCGCCCCCGCGGGCCCGGCCAGAATTCCGGCGCAGGCCGTGGCGGCCAGTAAATAGAGCGGCAGTCGGCGATTCGGCATGACGGGCCCTCGAATCAATCGATGAATCACGATCGTCTTCCCATCATGCGCGCGCACCCCGGGCCGGTCCGGGAATTTTGCTGAACCGTTGCGCCCGGAATAACGGTCAAATCGGTCAATTCGACTCATTGAAGTCGGCGCCGAGAATTATCGACGGCACCGAATGTCTGGGAATGTGGTCGCGGCTTAGCGATCACGGCACTCGGTGTCAATTCGACCCGCCGGTTCCCTAGGGTCTCATTGTCGATGGATTTCTCGATGCCGTCGCGGTCGATGCCTTCGGCGATCGAGCATGCGGCTCTCTTCGCGGCCTCGGCGTACTCGGTGGAGTTGCAGGTAGCTGCATGAAAGTCGCCGGTGTGCGGCTCGGGCGGCCCGGGAGGGAATCTCGCCGCCGGTCGTTGCGTGGATGGACGGTGTGCGGCCCTGGTCGCCGATCATCTTCTTGTTTCGATGCGTGGTGACCATCGGGTTTTTCTGTTTTACACAGGCGACCAATTGGTACGCGGGCAAGAGACTGGACATTCGATCAAAGTGGTGTAGGTCACAGTTTGATAGAAGTTCGCCCCACGTGCCGCAAACTCTTTTCAGCTTCTTTGGACAGTCTTTACGATTACGCCGTTCCGCTCTGAATAGCGTCGTGCCTACACAGCTTCGCCCGCCGCTCGCTCTCGATGCCAGTACATGTTGACCGATGAACCGGGCCGTAAAACGCTCCGGCGAAGGAGAAATATGTCCACCGACACCGAACAGCTTCCCCGGACGTCGCTGCCCGGCCTCCATGACCTGATCCGCCACGACTTACCGGCCTCACTGGTCGTCTTCCTGGTCTCCCTACCCCTGTCCATCGGCATCGCGGTGGCCGCGGGCGCGCCCGTCGCGGCCGGCCTCATCGCCGCCGTCGTGGGCGGCCTGGTCGCGGGTTCGCTCGGCGGTTCCACCCTGCAGGTCAGCGGTCCGACCGCCAGCCTCACCGTGGTGGTCGCCGAGTGCATCAATCAATTCGGCTGGGCCGTCACCTGTTTCATCACCGTGGCGGCGGGGGTGTTACAGATCGTGTTCGGGCTCAGCCGGATCGCCCGCGGCGCGCTGGCCATCGCCCCGGTCGTGGTGCACGGCATGCTCGCCGGGATCGGCGTCGTCATCGCCCTGCAGCAGGTGCACGTCCTGTCGGGCGGCAATTCGCTGAGCTCGTCCTGGGACGCGATCACCGGACTGCCCGGGCAGTTGCGCTCGGCGCGCCTGGGCGATCTGTTCGTCGGACTGCTCGTCATCGCCATCCTGGTGGGCTGGAAGCACGTCCCCGAACGCGTGCGCGCCATCCCCGCCCCGCTGGTGGCGGTGGTCGCGGCCACGCTGGTCGCCTTCGTCCTGCCGGTGAGCGTCGAGCACATCGTGCTGAACGGCTCGCTCGTCGACGAGCTGAACCTGCCGCAGGTGCCGCACGGCGGCTGGGGCACGGTCGTGCTGATGGCCGTCACCGTCGCCCTGATCGCCAGCGTGGAGACCCTGCTCTCGGCGGTCGCGGTGGATCGCATGCAGAAGAACTCCGCCCGGCGCACCGACCTCGATCGCGAGCTGATCGGCCAGGGCAGTGCCAATGTGGTGTCCGGTCTGATCGGCGGCCTGCCGATCGCGGCGGTCATCGTCCGCAGCATCACCAATGTCAAAGCCGGTGCGCGCGGGCGGTCTTCGACCATGCTGCATGGGCTCTGGATCCTGGTCTTCTCGGTGGCCCTGGTCGGGGTGGTGCGCCAGATTCCCAAGGCGGCGCTGGCCGGTCTGCTCATCGTGGTCGGCATCCAGCTCATCAAGCTGGCCCACATCCGGCTCGCCAAGCGCAACGGCGACCTGGTGGTCTACGCCGCGACGGTGACCGTGGTGGTGTTCTGGAACCTGCTGATGGGCATGCTGTTCGGCTTGGCGCTGGCCTTCGGGCTGCTGCTGTGGCGCGTGGTCCGGGTTTCGGTGTCCGCGGCCGAGGTGGGTCCGCTGCGCTGGAAGGTGACCGTGGACGGCACCTTCACCTTCCTGGCTCTGCCCCGGCTCGCGCCCGAATTGGCCAAGGTGCCCACCGGATCCGACGTCACCATCGAGATGACCGTCGACTTCCTGGACCACGCCGCCTACGACGCGATCCAGGAGTGGGTGGGCGAGCATCGGGCCGACGGCGGCACGGTGGAGTTCGTGGAGCGCGGCAGCGCGACGATGGCAGCCGCGGTGTCCGGTCCGCCCGCGCGCGGGCATTCGCGGCACATGGTCGACGAGGTCCTCTCGCCGTGGCGGCGCAACGGGCAGCGGGTGGATCCGGTGGTCGCCGGCGTCGCGGCCTATCACCGCAACCACGCCCACGCGATGCTCCCGCACCTGGATGTGCTGCGAAATGGCCAGGAGCCCGATTCGCTGTTCGTGACCTGTGCCGACTCGCGCATCGTGCCCAATGTCATCACCAATAGCGGGCCCGGGGATCTGTTCACTGTCCGCAATGTCGGGAATTTGATCCCAGCTGATCGCCGGGACTCCTCGATGGAGGCCGCGCTGGTCTATGCCCTGGACAAACTCGACGTGCGTTCGGTGGTGGTCTGCGGACATTCCGGATGCGGCGCGATGGAGGCGCTGCACGCCGAGGCGGTCACGGGGTCGGGTCTGGACGACTGGCTGGCCAATGCCCGGCCCAGCCTGGACCGATTCCGTTTCGGGCACGTGGTGGCCGAGGCCGCGGCGGCCGCGGGATTCGGTCCCGTCGATCAGCTCGGCATGGTCAATGTGGCGGTGCAGTTGGAGACGCTCTACGCGCACCCGGTGGTGCGGCGCGGCGTGGATGAGAGGGGGGTGGTGCTTTCCGGTCTGTTCTTCGATATCGCGACAGCCCGAGTGGTGGAGGTCACGGTGGACGGAATACGTGAGATCGACGATGTTGAGGCCGATAGCCATTGTGGCTCAGGTTTTCTCAGCCTTTGCTAAGTCTTTACTTCTAGCCTGGCACGACTCGTCCGGTGAGTTGTGGCCAACGCCGTCCACAGCATCTTTCGATGCCTTCAGAACATGTTCGACATCTTGCGGATCGCTCGCGATCCGGAGTAGGAGCCGAAATGTCCACAGACACCGATTCACCGCCCGGCAGAGCGGACCACTGGTCCACCACTCTGCTGCGCCACGATCTGCCCGCGTCATTCGTAGTTTTCCTGGTTGCTCTACCCCTGTCCCTGGGCATCGCCGTGGCCTCGGACGCCCCGATCGCCGCCGGCCTCATCGCCGCGGTCGTCGGCGGCGTGGTGGTCGGCATCCTGGGCGGTGCGCCGCTCCAGGTGAGCGGTCCGGCCGCCGGCCTGACCGTGGTGGTCGCCGAGACCATCAATCAATTCGGCTGGAAGACAGCCTGTTTCATCTTCGCCGCGGCCGGCGTCCTGCAGATCCTGTTCGGATTGAGCCGGATCGCGCGCGCCGCGCTCGCCATCGCACCGGTGGTGGTGCACGCCATGCTCGCGGGCATCGGCATCACCATCGCGCTGCAACAGCTGCACGTGCTGCTCGGAGGGGCGTCGCACAGTACAGCTTTCCAGAACATCGTGCAGCTGCCGGGGGAGCTGACGAGTCTGCACGGCGACGATGTGCTCATCGGCGGTGTGGTCATCGCCATCATGCTGGGCTGGAAGTACGTGCCCGAACGCGTGCGCGCCCTGCCGGGGCCCCTGGTCGCGGTGACGATCGGTACCGTGCTGTCGCTGGTGCTGCCCGGCAATGTGGAGCGAATCGTGTTGAGCGGCTCGCTGTTCGACGCCATCGGCCTGCCCGGCGTGCCCTCCGGGAACTGGGGCGCGGTCGCGCTGGCGGTGCTGACCATCGCGCTGATCGCGAGCGTGGAGAGCCTGCTGTCCGCGGTGGCCGTGGACAAGATGCAGACCGGCCCGCGCACCAATTTCGACAAGGAGCTGGTCGCGCAGGGCGCGGCCAACGTCACCTCGGGCCTGCTGGGCGGTCTGCCGGTCACCGGCGTGATCGTGCGCAGCGCGACCAACGTGCAGGCCGGCGCCAAGACCAAGAATTCGGCGCTGCTGCACGGCATCTGGATCCTGGTGTTCTCGGTCGCGCTGGTCGGCGTGGTCGAGCAGATCCCCAAGTCGGCCCTGGCCGGTCTGCTGATCGTGGTCGGCATCCAGCTGGTGAAGCTGGCGCACATCCGCCTGGCCCGGCGCACCGGCGACCTGCTGGTGTACGTGGTCACGGTGCTGGGCGTGGTGTTCCTGAACCTGCTCGAGGGCGTGCTCATCGGCCTGGTGCTGTCCTTCGCGCTGCTGCTGTGGCGCGTGGTGCGCGTCGTGGTGAACGCCGCGCCGGTGACCGGGACCGATCGCTGGCTGGTGACGGTCGAGGGCACCTGCACCTTCCTGGCCCTGCCCAAGCTATCCTCGGAGCTTTCCAAGGTGCCCGAGGGCGCCGACGTGCTGCTCGAGATGAGCGTGGACTTCCTGGACCACGCCGCCTACGAGGCCATTCACGACTGGGCCAGACAGCACGAAAGCACCGGCGGCAACGTCGAATTCGTGGAGCTGGGCACCGCCCCCATGGCCGACGCCGTGACCGGACCGCCGGTGCGTGGGCGCTCGCGCGGCCTGCTCGACGACGTGCTCAAGCCGGGGCAGGACAGCGACGGCAACCCCGTCACCTCCGGTGTGGCCGCCTACCATCGCCGGCACGCCCACGTGGTGCGCCCGGCGCTGGACGAGCTGCGCGACGGTCAGAATCCGCATTCGCTGTTCCTGACCTGCGCAGATTCGCGCATCGTGCCGAACGTCATCACCAGCACCGGTCCCGGTGACCTGTTCACCGTCCGCAACGTCGGCAACCTGGTGCCGCCGCAGGGCCGGGACAGCTCCATCGAGGCCGCGATCGTGTTCGCGCTCGAGGAGCTCGAGGTCGATCACCTCGTGGTGTGCGGGCATTCGTCCTGCGGGGCGATGCAGGCGCTCATGTCCGGCGCGCCCGCCGGGCCGGGCCTGGGTGCCTGGCTCGGGCACGCCCAGGCCAGCGTCGAGCGCTGGATGCAGCGGCATCCGGTCGGCGTCGCCGCGGACGAGGCGGGCTTCCGCTCGACCGATCAGCTCGCGATGGTGAACGTGGCCGTGCAGCTGGAGAATCTGCGGGCGCACCCGGTGGTGCGGCGCGCGATCCTGGAACGCGGCGTCACGGTGTCGGGGCTGTTCTTCGACATCGGGACCGCGCGGGTGCTCGAGGTGTCCCGCGACGGGATCGCCGAGATCACCGACGCGGACCTATCGGCCCTGGCCGCCGCGCTCGGCTGAGGCAACGACCGGGGCGTGGCGGCTCGCATGCCGCCTTCGCCCCGGTCGCGGCCCGGAACGCGCACGTAGGCTTGCACTGTGCGCACAGAGAAAGACACGGCGACCGCGACGGCCGCCGCGAACGATACGGCGGTCGCAGGCAACGACACCGCGACCGCCGACACCGCGGCGATCGACGCGATCACCGATAACGACCCGGGTCGCTGGCGCGCCTTGCGGGCCTCGATCGCCGCGCGCCCTACCCTGAACATCACCTACCGGATCGCGGTGGGAGTCCTCGGCCTCGTCGTATTGACGCTCGGGATTCTCGCGATTCCGTACCCCGGCCCGGGCTGGCTCATCGTTTTCGCGGGCCTGGGCATCCTGGCCACCGAATTCGCCTGGGCGCACCGGACACTGCACTGGACGCGCGGCAAGTATCGGGTCGCCATGGATTGGCTGGCCCGCCAGGGGATCGCGGTGCGCGGGCTCGCCGCACTGGGTACCGTCGCCATCGTGGTGGCTACGTTGTGGTTGCTCGGCACCTTCGCTGTCCTCGCCGGTCTGATCGGAGTCGAATGGGAACCATTGAGCAGTCCGCTGTTTCGGTGAACACCGGACCGGTGATCGTGCCCGGCGCGGAGTTACTGAACGCGCGCTGGCTCGGTGAGCGGATTGCCGCCATGGGCGGTTCCTGGGGGACCGGCAATACCCGGGTCGCCGGCACCCTGTGGTGGTGCATGGCCGCCTCGTCCCTGGTCGCGCCCGTGGTCGGGGCGTACGCGGCCGGTGATCCGGCGCCCGATTCGGAGCTGGAGCGGATCTCCTGCGAGATCCGCCCGGATGGCGGCGTCGAGCGCGTGTTCGCGCTCGGGACGGTGCCCGCGGACGGGAACGCCGGTCAGATACTGCGGCACACGCTCTCGCGGGTGATTCCGGTTGTGGCCGAGGTGACCGGCGCCGGGGTGGCCTCGCTGTGGGCGATCGTGGCCGACGCCATCGGCAATCGCGCCCTGGACCTGGGCGATCGGGAAGCCGGCGCACGGCTGGCTCGCGACGTGGCCGGACGGCTGCCGGTGCCGCGTTTCAGTGATGTCGGCGCCCGTACTTTTGTGCGCCGCATCTCCTGCTGCCTGGTGTTCGAGGTCTCGGGCTGCGAGATGTGCACCAGCTGCCCCAAACGCCCTGCCGCCCAGCGCGAAGCGCTGCTCACCGAGCTCGCCGCCCGCGGCGAGGGCTGACCCGCACCGCGTCCGGCGTCCGCCCGCGCCGGTGCGGACACCCCGGCGGCCGGTCCATCGGCACGGCCCCGTCACCGTGCCGATAGCATGGTGCGCGACCAAGCGGCGGGCTTTCGCCCGTCCACGACAACTCCAAGGAGCGCACAGCCGTGACCACCTCAGTGCCGAAAACCCCAGTCGCCCTCGTCCGGGTGTCGGCCGGGACTACGGCGGGTGCCGCGGTGCGCGAGGCCGACCTGCCCAGCAAGGGCCCGGAGGCCGTGATCGCCGTGCGCGACGGCGAGGGCAATCTCAAGGATCTGTCCTGGATTCCCGAGATCGACGAAGAGGCCGAGGCCGTCACCGCCGATTCCGAGGACGGCCGCTCGATCATCCGGCACTCGGCAGCCCACGTGCTGGCCCAGGCCGTGCAGCAGGAGTTCCCCGAGGCCAAGCTGGGCATCGGCCCGCCCATCAAGGACGGCTTCTACTACGACTTCCAGGTCGATCGCCCCTTCACCCCCGAGGATCTCACCAAGCTGGAATCCCGGATGAAGAAGATCATCAAAGGCGCGCAGCGCTTTTCGCGCCGCGTCACCGATGTCGAGTCGGCGCGGATCGAACTGGCCAAGGAGCCGTTCAAACTCGAGCTCATCTCCGACAAGTCGGGCATCGACGATCCGGAGGTCATGGAGGTCGGCGGCAAAGAGCTGACCATCTACGACAACCTGGATCCGCGCACCGGCGAACGTCTCTGGGGCGATCTGTGCCGGGGTCCGCACATCCCGACCACCAAGTACATCCCCGCCTTCAAGCTGACCCGCAGCTCGGCCGCCTACTGGCGCGGTGACCAGAACCGCGAGGATCTGCAGCGCGTGTACGGCACCGCGTGGGAATCGCAGGAGGCGCAGGACGAGTACCTGGCGCTGCTGGCCGAGGCCGAGAAGCGCGATCACCGCAAGCTCGGGGTCGAGCTGGACCTGTTCTCCTTCCCGGACGAGCTGGGCTCGGGTCTGCCGGTGTTCCACCCCAAGGGCGGCATCATCCGCAAGGAGCTCGAGGACTACTCGCGCAAGCGGCACACCGCCGCGGGCTACGAGTTCGTGAACACCCCGCACATCACCAAGGGCCACCTCTTCGAGGTCTCGGGCCACCTGGACTGGTACCGCGAGGGCATGTTCCCGGCCATGCACCTCGACGCCGAGTACAACGACGACGGCACCGTGCGCAAGCCCGGCCAGGACTACTTCGTCAAGCCGATGAACTGCCCCATGCACAACCTGATCTTCCGTTCGCGCGGCCGGTCCTACCGCGAACTGCCGCTGCGCATGTTCGAGTTCGGCTCGGTGTACCGCTACGAGAAGTCCGGCGTCGTACACGGGCTGACCCGCGTGCGCGGCATGACCCAGGACGACGCGCACATCTACTGCACCAAAGAGCAGATGCACGCGGAGCTGACCACCACGCTCGGCTTCGTGCTCTCGCTGCTGCGCGACTACGGCCTGGACGACTTCTACCTCGAGCTCTCCACCAAGGACCCGGTCAAGTTCGTGGGTTCGGACGAGCTGTGGGAGGAGGCGACCGAAACCCTGCGCAAGGTCGCCACCGATTCCGGCCTGGACCTGGTGCCGGACCCGGGCGGCGCGGCGTTCTACGGCCCGAAGATCTCGGTGCAGGCCAAGGACGCGCTCGGCCGGACCTGGCAGATGTCCACCATTCAGCTGGACTTCAACCTGCCCGAGCGGTTCGAGCTCGAGTACACCGGCTCCGACGGCGCCAAGCACCGCCCGGTCATGATCCACCGCGCGCTGTTCGGATCCATCGAGCGGTTCTTCGGCGTGCTCACCGAGCACTACGCGGGCGCGTTCCCGGCCTGGCTCTCGCCGGTGCAGGTGGTCGGCATCCCGGTCGCCGAGACCTTCGCCGAGCACCTCGAGGGCGTGGTCGACCGGTTGCAGGAGCACGGCATTCGCGCCGAGCTCGATCGCAGCGACGACCGCATGCAGAAGAAGATCTTCAACCAGACCGCGCAGAAGGTGCCCTTCATGCTGCTGGCCGGCGCCCGCGACGTCGAGGGCAACGCGGTCAGCTTCCGGTTCCGGGACGGCACCCAGGTCAACGGCGTTCCGGTGGCCGACGCGGTGGCGACCATCGTGGACTGGATCAAGCGGCGCGAGAACACCTCTCCGACCGCCGAGGGCTTCGAAATCCGATCGGCAATGGCATGAGTGGTGCGGGTTCGGCGGCGGCACGCGTCACCGTGCGGGGCCTGCACACCTGCCGAGGGGGTACAGCATGAGCGAACGCACGGTTCCCGGTGGTCTCGCGGAAGAGGCTGCCGGGCACGAGGATTCAGCGGGTCGCATCGTGGATCACGGTGCGGGCGAACCGGATCGGCTGCAGCGGCTGTGGACGCCGTACCGCATGTCCTACATCACCGGGGCCACCGCCGAGCGCAAGGAGCGCGCCGAGCAGGACCCGGACGCGCCCAAGAAGACCGGGCACCCGTTCACCGACATCCCGCAGATGTCGGACGAGGACGGCCTGGTGCTGGCGCGCGGGGAGTGGGTGTACGCGGTGCTGAACCTGTACCCCTACAACCCCGGTCACATGATGGTGGTGCCGTACCGCCGCGTGGCGAACCTGGAGGATCTGACCCCGCAGGAGAGCGCCGAGCTGATGGCGTTCACCCAGCAGGCGATTCGGGTCATGAAGCAGGTCTCGCGGCCCGAGGGTTTCAATGTCGGTTTGAATCTCGGCGGTGTTGCCGGTGGTTCACTCGCCGATCACCTACATCAACACATCGTGCCCCGCTGGAGTGGCGACGCGAACTTCATTACCGTCGTCGGCGGTGTGAAGGTGATGCCGCAGCTGCTGCGCGAGACGCGGGCGCTGCTGGCGGAGGCATGGAAGGAATTCGAATAGCGTGCTGAGCTTCTTCGGTCGCGAAACGTTCGCCAAAGCGACTGCGCCCCTGGGCAAAGCGCTGGTGAGCACCGGTCTCACACCGGACGCGATGACGCTCATCGGTACGACCGCCACCATCGCCGCGGCGGTGACGCTGTTCCCGTCCGATCACCTGTTCTGGGGAACGATGGTGATCTGGCTGTTCGTCATGTTCGACATGCTCGACGGCGCGATGGCGCGGGCGCGCGGCGGCGGCACGAAATACGGTGCGGTGCTGGACGCCACCTGCGACCGCGTCGCCGACGGCGCGATCTTCGCGGGTCTGGCGTGGTGGGCCGTCTACAGCGAGGGCTCGCGCGAGCTGTTCGTGGCGACCCTGGTGGTGCTGGTGACCTCGCAGGTCATCTCGTATGCCAAGGCGCGCGCCGAGGCGAGCGGGCTCTCTGCCGACGGCGGCCTCATCGAGCGCCCGGACCGCCTGGTCATCGTGCTGGTCGGCGCCGGATTCACCGGCATCGGCGGGTACTTCGGCATCGAATGGCTCTCGTACGCGGTGTACGCGGCCATGTACGCGCTGGCGGTGCTGAGCATCGTCACCGTGTTCCAGCGGGTGCTGGCCGTGCGTAATTCGCCCGGCGCCCGCGAGGTCATCGCTCCCGTGGCGGCGACCGGCAAGTCGACGAACGCGCCGGAGGAACCGCAGCGGTGAGCACCGATTTCACGTCCGCGATGACCGACAAGGCATACGCGGCCGGGTGGCGACTGGTGCGCGGACTCCCGGACGGGGCCGCGCGCAGGGTTTTCGACGCGGGCGCGGATGTCGCGGCGCGCAGATCGAACCGGGCGTCGCACGCCGGCCATCCGAATCAGTTGCGGCACAACCTGGCCCGGGTCATCGGAACCACGCCGGAACTCGTGCCCGACGCCCTGATCCGCGACAGCATGCGGGCCTACGCCCGGTACTGGCGCGAGGCGTTCCGGTTGCCGTCCATGAATCACGCGGAGATGGCGCGCTCGGGCATCATCCAGGTCGCGCAGATCGAGAATCTGGAAACGGCCCTGGAGGCCGGGCGCGGCGTGGTGCTCGTGCTGCCGCACTCGGGCAACTGGGATATGGCCGGCATGTGGCTGGTACAGAACTACGGGCCGTTCTCCACGGTGATGGAACGGTTGAAGCCGGAATCACTGTTCGAGCGATTCGTCGAGTATCGCGAGAGCCTGGGCTTCGAGGTGTTCGCGCTGACCGGCGGTGAGCAGCCGCCGTTCCACGCATTGGCCGATCGGCTCCGGCAGAACCGGGTCGTATGCCTGCTCGGTGAACGTGACCTGACCGGCAAGGGCGTGCCGGTGGAGTTCTTCGGAGAGCGCACCTGGATGCCGGCCGGCCCGGCCAAACTGGCCGTCGAGACCGGCGCGGCGCTCATCCCGGTGCACGGCTGGTCCATCGTGGACGAGCAGGGTCGCGAGGCGTGGCGCTTCAAAACCGAACAGCCCCTTGATGTTTCCGGTGGAGTAGAAGCCGCGACGCAGGCCCTGGCCGCGCGCTTCGAAGCCAATATCGCCGAGCATCCCGCCGATTGGCACATGCTGCAACCGCTGTGGGAGGGCGATCTGTCGCCCGAGCGGCTCGATCGCATCGCGGCCGCGCAACAGCAGCTCGGTTACCGGGCGCCCGGCATCGCGCGGGGGGACAGCGCACAATGAGAATCGGCATGGTCTGCCCGTACTCGTTCGATGTGCCGGGCGGCGTGCAGTCGCATGTCGTCGAGCTCGCCCAGGTCCTGATCGAGCGCGGGCACAAGGTGAGCGTGCTCGCCCCCGCCGCCGAGGACACCCCGCTGCCGGACTTCGTGGTCTCGGCCGGGCGCGCGGTCGCGATTCCCTACAACGGGTCGGTGGCGCGCCTGTCGTTCGGACCCACCGCCTACACCCGCATCCGGCGCTGGATCGCGGAGAACGACTTCGACGTGCTGCACATCCACGAGCCGAACGCGCCGAGTCTGTCCATGCTGGCGCTCAAGATCGCCGAGGGTCCCATCGTGGCGACCTTCCACACCTCGACCACGAAGTCGTTGGTGCTCAGTACTTTTCAGGGCGTGCTGCGCCCGTACCACGAGAAGATCAGCGGCCGGATCGCGGTCTCGGAGCTGGCGCGGCGCTGGCAGGTGGAGGCATTGGGCGGGGACGCGGTCGAGATCCCCAACGGCGTGGACGTGCCCGCGTTCGCCAACGCTCCCGTGCTGGACGGTTATCCGCGTCCCGGGGGCAGCGTGCTGTTCCTGGGCCGATTCGATGAGCCGCGTAAGGGGATGGACGTGCTGCTGGGCGCGCTGCCCGAACTGGTGCGCCGTCATCCCGAGGTCGAGGTGCTGATCGTGGGCCGCGGCGACGAGGACCGGCTGCGCCGCGAGGCCGGGGCCAACGCCTCGCACCTGCGTTTCCTGGGGCAGGTCACCGACGAGGAGAAGGCCTCGGCCATGCGCAGCGCCGACGTGTACTGCGCGCCCAATATCGGCGGCGAGAGCTTCGGCATCGTGCTGGTGGAGGCGATGGCCGCCGGAACCGCCGTGGTGGCGAGCGATCTGGACGCCTTCCGCCGGGTGCTGCGCGACGGCACCGCGGGCATGCTGGTGCCGGTGGGGGATTCGGATCAGCTCGCCGAGGCCCTGGACACCGTGCTGACCGACGCCGATCGGCGCGAGGAGCTCATCCGCACCGCCAATCAGGTGGTGGGCGAATACGACTGGCCGGTGGTCGCGGAGCAGATCCTGCGGGTCTACGAGACCGTCACCGTCGGTGACCTGCGCGTCAGGACCGCCGGGTGATCACTTTTTCCGCGACGGCCATTCTGGTCCTCGCGCTCATCGCCGCGCTCGTCATCACGGCCGGCGTCTGGGCCTACACCACCGCCAATCGCCTGGACCGGCTGCACGTGCGCTCGGATCAGGCGCGCAACGCACTGGACGCGGCCCTGGCTCGGCGCGCGGTCGTGGCGCGCACGGTGGCCGCGGTACTCGGGGTGCCGAGCGCGGATCCGGCGTTGTTCGAGCAGTCCCGCAGGCTCATCGCCCTGGCCGATCGGGCCGAGCGCTCGGACTGGCAGGGTCGCGAAGCGGTGGAGAACCAGCTCGCGGGCGCGCTGTCCGCGGTCGACATCGATTCGCTGCCACCGCAATTGGTGGCCGAACTGGCCGACGCCGAGGCGCGCGTGCTGATCGCCCGCCGCTTCCACAACGACGCGGTCCGCGACACCCTGGCCCTACGCACCCGCCGCCTGGTCCGGATGCTGCACCTGGGCGGCACCGCACCGCTGCCGACGTATTTCGAGATCGCCGAGCGCGTGACCGCCGCCGCGTCCACCGGGCTCGAGGTGGACACCGTGCGCACCTCGGCGCGCGTGGTGCTGCTCGACGAGCAGGACCGGGTCCTGCTGCTGCGGGGCCGCGATCCCAAGGTCCCGGACGTCGACTTCTGGTTCACCATCGGCGGCGGCGTGGAATCCGGGGAATCCCTGCGCGCGGCCGCGATTCGCGAACTGCACGAGGAGACCGGCTACGTAGCCGACGCGGCCGGTCTGCGCGGGCCGCTGTGGCGTCGCGTCGCGGTCTTTCCCTTCAACGGCGAACTGATTCGATCCGAGGAACTCTTCTTCGCCCTGCGGGTGCGCAATTTCGAGCCCAAGCCCGCCAAACTCGACTTCATCGAACGCCGCTCGATCACGGGCAACAAATGGTGCGCCCCCGCCGACATCAAGGACCTCGATCACTCCGGCGAGACCGTCTACCCCTATCACCTGGACGAACTGCTCGCCGAGGCCATCGCGGCCGCGGATGCCGACATCGATCCCGAGGTCCGTTCCATCCGCTGAGCCGGCCGCCGTTCCGGTGGCCGAGACTTTAAGCGAAAGTGCTTAACTTTCGCCTACCTTGCGGATACGGTGAGCCGGTCAATGGTGATCGGTCGCAAGGATTTCGAATGAAGCTGATGTACGCGCTGTGGGGCTCCGGGCTGGACGAGCGGTTGCACGCGGCGGAACTGCGGCACCGGCTGGCCGACCTCGGCGCGAGTGAGTTGCAGGTCAACGTGCGCGACGGTGACGTGGCCGCGGCGCAGGTGCGGCACTCCACCTACGAGTCGCCGATCGACGCGATCGTCAGCGTGCGCACCCGGGCAGGGCACGAGGCCGTGACCGCGGCCCTGTCGTCGGTGGCCGACGAGGTGAACGGGTGGATCGTGGACGAGCGGACGCCGATCGTGCCGCCGCGGGCGGAGAACGGGGCGCGCGCCGACGCGCTGGCGAATTTCGCGCTGCTGCGGATTCCCGCCGAGCTGACCCGGGAAGAGTGGTTGCACATCTGGCACGATCGGCACACCACCGTCGCCATCGAAACCCAGGACACGTTCGGGTACGTGCAGAACACCGTCACCGAGCCCGTCACCCCGGGCAACCGGGTCGACGCCCTGGTGGAAGAACTCTTCCCGATGACGGCCATGACCAGCGCGCACGCCTTCTACGGCACCGGCGGCGACGACGCCGAACTGCAGCGCCGGGTCACCCGGATGATGGAGAGCGTGGTGAGTTTCGGCGCGCACCTGAATCTGGATCTGGTGCCCACCAGCCGGTACGTCTACACCCTGACCTGATCCGGGTCCGAAAACCGGGCGCAGGCAACGGTATGCGCGCGCTAGTCTCGGGGCCACTGTCCCGACGGAGGATCTGAATCACCATGACGCATACCGTGCCCGGTGCAGCGCAGCCCCGAGCCGACGACCGGTACGACGAGTTCCTCGCGAGCGTGCGAGACCGATTCGCGGCGCAGGTCGCCGACGACGTCGAACTGTTCACCGTCGACACCGACGGTCTGTTCGAGGTCTTCCTGGGCGAACTGCCGCCGGATCTGCTGGCGGAGAACACCTGTGGGACCTGCCGCGCCTTCGTGCGCAGGTACGGCGGGCTGGTGGCGATCAGCCCGCGGGGCACGGCCGAATCGGTGCTGTGGCGCGGCGACGGCACCCCGCCGATGTACGCCAAGGCCGTCGCCGCCCTGTCCGAGGTGGTCGAGAACCGGCCCGTCACTTCGGTTTTCCGGTCCAGCGACGAGACCTGGGGCGTCGGGGCGACCGATGACTGGACGCACCTGTCGGTGCGCCCGCCCGGCGGCCTCGTCTTTCCCGCGGGCGGGCTGTACACCGCGCGCCAGTACGCCGCCGCCAAGCGCGCGGACCGCGGGACGCTCGAGCGCGCGCTCGCGGAGTTCTCGATCGAGATCGTGCGAAAGGCGGTGGCGCTGCTGCGCACCGAGCAGCTCTACCGCTCGGACGCCGTGCTCGGCGCGGGCACCTGGCTGCTGGACCTGCACGAGCAGCTGGCGGCCGTGCGCGGCAAGGGCGTGGTCGCACGGCGACAGCGCGAGAATCTGCTGTGGCTGGCAACCGCCTCCGCGCCGGCGGGCTACTGCCACGTCAAGAGCGGCATGATCGGCACCCTGCTCGCCGACCTGGCCGCGGGCCTGCCGGCCGCGGAGATCGAGCGCCGCTTCGCCGAGAAGATGCATCCGCTGCAGTATCGCCGTCCCACCGCCGCCCCGACCGAGCAGATGATCGAGCGGGCGGAGCGGGTCATCGGCGAGCTGCGCGCGGCGGGATCGCTGGGGCGCAGGTTCGCCAAACTCGCGGACGTGCATCCGATGTGGTCGCCGGTCGCGGCCCCCACGCCGCGGGCCGACAGCGTGTTCGGGCACCTGAAGCCGGCCGTGAAGACCGGGGCGGCAACCGATCTCGACGTCGATCCGGTGATCATCACCTGGGACAAGTTCGCCCGCACGGTCCTGGCGGGCGCCGAGCGCATCGAGTTGTCCGTGCCCGAGGCCAAGACCACCTACGGCGCGATGGTGACAGCGGCCGACGCCGCCGCGCCGCCGATCGTGCAGTGGGACAGGCCCGATCGGCGCAATCCGGTGACCTGGTACGTCTATGTCAACGGATCTCCGGCCGAGCAGTGGGGGCTGCGGCCGGGGGAGTTCCGCGAGGTGACCGCGGTCGTCGCGCATCCGGCGACCTGGCACGTCGAGGTCGATCGCACCCGGCGCGAGCAGTCGGTGCTGTTCGCCCTCGCGGGCGCCACCGACACGACCTACACCAAGGGCGCGGGCTTCTTCCCGGAATTCCTGTCCGGGGAATTGCACGAGATTCGAAAGACGCTGGAGGCGTACGCGAAAGACGCGGTGGTCGCGGACAGGGACGACGCCGAAGTCTGCGGACTGCTGGTGTCCAAGGGCGGCGCACTGAATCACACCTTCCGCGTGACGTCGGGGGGAATCCGAACCCGCTATACCCTCGATCGCTGGGATTAACCGGCCCGAACGCGTATTCGGTGGTGGCACTCGCCACCACCGAAATGTGCACTCGATGCCGTTCGCGCGGTTGCGGATGTGGGTTCCGCGCATGTGGGCTATGGTCGGACACGCTTGCCGCACACCGGGTGTGGTGAGCTGGAACTGGAGGTGACTCGTTCGTGTCCTACCTGCTCTATGACTTTCTCATGCCCTACATGGGTCCCGCGGCCGCGGAATACTGGGCGACGGTATTCGTGCTGGAGCCGTTGAGCAATCACTAGCCGACCGGTTCCGGATCACCGCGTCCGGGGCTGTGAATTACCGGCCCGGGGGCAATGATCCGGCGGTCCGCGACGCTCGGGAATATCAGCCCAGCGGGCTGTGACCCAGGAGCACATGGCCGGTGAAGCGGAGCTGCTTGGCACGCGGCAGCGGGTGGAACAGGCAGCCGTGAATATCGCGGTACCACATTTCCAGCGGAAGACCGCGGGAATAGCCTGCGCCGCCGATGGTTTCGATGGCGAGACGAACGGTTTCGATGAGCTTGTCCGCGGAAACCGTTTTCCGGCTGAGAATTCGGGCGGCGCCGGCATCGGTGTTGTCGAAGTTCAGATTGTCCGAGGCGGTGAACATGGCCTCGATCACATCGACGGCCGTGGTGTAGGCGTTCATCATCTCGCCCGCCGAGCCGACGGTATGCGCGTCGGTGCGCCCCGCCAGCAGCTCCGTCACGGTTTCCACCGCACGATCGGCGATACCCAGGTAGGCGGCCATGACCAACGGCATGGCCGCGCCGATCACCACGTTGAGCACCGGCGGCCAGCCGGTCGCCGGGCGATTCAGCGAGACCGCGGCGTCCGGCACGAAGACGTCGTCGAAGACCACGGTGTGCGAGCCGCTGGCTCGCAATCCGAGAGTGTCCCAAGACTTTTCGATGCGGACGCCGTCCGCGCTCAGCGGCACGGCGAAGTGCAGCACGCGCGGTCCCTCGGGGGAGTCCTCCCACCGAATGCTGGACACCGCGATCGTGCCCGCCTCGCACCCGCTGGCCGGAGCCTTGCGGGCGGTGATGCGGTAGCCGCCGTCGACCTTGACCGCGTGACCGTTGGAGTCGACCCAGTCCGAGGCGCCCGTGCTGACCAGGAACGCGCCCGCGACGACCTTGCCGAAGACCGCACTGGCGTCGATGCCGTGCTTGTGCCGCCAGACCTGCGCGGCGACCAGATGGGTGTGCATGGCGAAGGCCACGGCGGTCGAGGGATCGTGCCGGCCCAGGACCCGCAGGATCTCGCCCATCTCGCGATGGCTGACGCCGCCGCCACCGAACTCCACCGGAACCAGCGCGGCGCTCAGGCCCGAGGATCGCAGCAGGTCGTAGGCCTCGGTGGTGAATTCACCGGTGCGATCACGTTCGGCTACGCCCGCGCTCAGTGTCGCGCCGACAGCGGTGGCGGTAGCGGTCCAGTCCAGGGTGGGGGATGCGGTGGTAGTCGTCATGTACGTTCGGCGCGTATACCTTTCGAGCGAAAGGTATTGCGATCGCGCCTTCCTCCTTGTGGTGGGTGGCCGGGGATTGTGGTTGTGCGGGGTGGGCCCTGCGCGGGGCCGGTACTTGGTTGTTGATCGTGCGAATCGGCGGGATGCGCAACAGTGGAGCGAAAGATCATCGGATTCGTGATCCGGTGAAAAGGCTCTGTTGATGAAGGTAAAGACGTGCGCGATAACCGAATAGTCCAGAAAATGGACCTGTCGGCGCCGGGTCCATCGGGCCTGGTCCCGGCGGTGGAACGGCTCGATCTCGGTGAGGTGCGCGATGAAGATGACCACGGTGGCGGGCTACGGCCAGTACTGCCCGATCTCGCGGGCGCTCGACCTGCTGGGGGAGCGGTGGTCGCTGCTGATCCTGCGCGATCTGATCACCGGCACGACGCGATTCAATGATCTGGCCCGGGGTCTGCCCGGCCTGTCGCGCAGTCTGCTGGCCAAACGGCTACGCCAGTTCGAGCGCGCCGGACTGGTCGAGAAAGTCGATGTTCGGTATGTGCTGACCGATGCCGGGCGGGAGCTGGAACCCATTCTGTTCGGCCTCGGGGCCTGGGGTGCGCGCTGGTCGTTCGGTGAGCCCGAGCCCGCGGAGCTGGATGCGCAGCTGCTGGTGTGGTGGATGCACACGCGGCTGGACACGTCCTCGTTCCCGGGTAAGCGGCATGTGCTCGGGGTGCGGTTCAGCGATGATCCGCATCGGTACTGGATCGTGGTGGAAGGGGGTGTGCCCTCGGTGTGCGACTCCGATCCGGGATTTCCGGTCGATGTCACCATCGCCTCGGATGTGAGTTCGCTCTATCAGGTGTGGCTCGGGCGCATACCGCTGCACCATGCCGTGCGCACCGGCCGGCTCGAGTTCCAGGGGCCATCGGACCTGACGCGCCGCATGTCCAGCGTGCTTCGGCTCTCGCCTGTTGCGGCAGGTTAGCCTGCTGGCTGTGATCTGCATTACTGGCTGTCGATGCAGGCAGTCCAGTGGTGCCCAACTGGCTATGAAGTGGCCTCGGGTGGACGCCTAGAATCAGGGTGTTCGAAACCAGATGACCCCTCGATTGGCCCAGATGACACAGGAGTTTGCCGTGACCTCGTCCGACACCACACCCTCCATCGGCACCGCCCGCGTGAAGCGCGGCATGGCCGAGATGCTGAAGGGCGGTGTGATCATGGATGTCGTCAACGCCGAGCAGGCCAAGATCGCCGAAGACGCCGGCGCCGTCGCCGTCATGGCGCTCGAGCGCGTGCCCGCCGACATCCGCGCCCAGGGCGGCGTGTCGCGCATGTCCGATCCGGACATGATCGACGGCATCATCGCCGCGGTGTCCATCCCGGTCATGGCCAAGGCGCGCATCGGACACTTCGTCGAGGCGCAGATCCTGCAGTCGCTCGGTGTGGACTACATCGACGAGTCCGAGGTGCTGACCCCGGCCGACTACGCCAACCACATCGACAAGTGGAACTACACCGTGCCTTTCGTCTGTGGCGCGACCAACCTGGGCGAGGCGCTGCGCCGGATCACCGAGGGCGCGGCCATGATTCGCTCCAAGGGTGAGGCCGGCACCGGCGACGTGTCCAACGCCACCACCCACATGCGCACCATCCGCGGTGAGATCCGCCGCCTGACCTCGCTGTCCGAGGACGAGCTCTTCGTGGCCGCCAAGGAACTGCAGGCACCGTACGAGCTGGTCCGCGAGGTCGCCGAGACCGGCAAGCTGCCGGTCGTCATGTTCACCGCCGGTGGCATCGCCACCCCGGCCGACGCCGCCATGATGATGCAGCTCGGCGCCGAGGGCGTGTTCGTCGGCTCGGGCATCTTCAAGTCCGGCAACCCGGAGCAGCGCGCGGCGGCCATCGTCAAGGCCACCACCTTCTACGACGACGCCGATGTGCTCGCCAAGGTCTCGCGGGGCCTGGGCGAGGCCATGGTCGGCATCAACGTCGAGGAGATCCCGCAGCCGCACCGGCTTGCCGAGCGCGGCTGGTAAGCGGCGCGGCGTAGCGCGAACTCACCGCCGGGTGGTCCTTCGGGACCGCCCGGCGGTTCTTTGTTTTCGTGACCTTGAATTGCCGGGAGCGGTAAGGGTTCGGTGCCGAATGTGTGCGACTTTCCGTGCCTCGGACTCTAGACAGCGCGCCATTGTTGTGCCGCGACGCCTTTCGATTTGTTTGGTATTTGCTGTGCATTGCGAAATGTCAAGGATGCCATACGCGGCAATGGATTACGGCGGGTCTCGGGCCGGACCGCTGTTTGCCTGCGGAGTTGGTTTCAGCTAACCCCGGCAACTTTTCTGTCATTGTGCCTGAACAAATTTACTACCTGCTGATTCGTCGCTAATGTTCGGCTCAGCCGCCGGTGGGACGGTCCCGGCGCAGCCTTCCGGCAAGGAGCCCGCATGCTCGAAATCAATCAGTTCACCTACGGGTGGCTGACTCCGCTTCTGGCGTATGCCATGTCGGTCACCGGGTCGTTGCTGGCCCTGCGCTGCATGGTCCGGGCGCGGGGCGATTCGGGGCACGGCGGGTGGATAGCGACGGGCGCGGTTGCGCTGGGCGGCACCGGGATATGGGTCATGCATTTCATCGCGATGCTCGGGTTCTCGGTGCACAACGCGACCATTCGATACGACATTCCGGTGACGATATTGAGCGCGGCCATCGCGATGGGCGTGGTGTGGCTGGGATTGTCGATCGTGGTGAACCGGCACGGGGGTGAGGGATTCGCGCTCTGCGTGGGCGGCGCGGTCACCGGGCTCGGGGTAGGGGCCATGCACTACTCGGGCATGTACGCGATGAAAACCGATGTGGCCGTGCGCTTCGACCCGTGGATCGTGTTCCTGTCGCTGGTGATCGCGGTGGTGGCGGCGACGGCGGCGCTGTGGTTCGCGCTGCACGTGGACGGCATCGTGGCCACGATCGGGGCGGCGCTGATCATGGGAATCGCGGTGTGCGGCATGCACTACACCGGGATGTTCGCGATGCAGGCGCACGTGGCCGACCACGTCGCCGCGCCCTCGGGCGCGCAGGCCGGTCAGCTGCTGACCCCCTTGATCATCGCGGTCAGCATGGTGACGATGCTCCTGCTGCTGCAGGTCGGCATCACCGACATCGACGAGCCCGACCTGAGCCGGATCCGCGGCCAGCACGCCAGCCGCTACTGGCCGGTTCCCGAAAAGCCCAGGCGCCGTTTCCGTCCCGAGGATCGCCCCCGCCCGCGTTTCCGTGCCGACGACTTCCCGACCGAGAAGTTCGATCCCCGCCACCGCCGCATGGACGGCTAGCCCGGAAACCGCCGTGACGTAGCGGTTCCGCTTTGCCAGGATGGGTCGGTGATCACCGCACCGCCGACCTTCCGCGGTGAGTTCGAGACGCATGTGACCGTGCGCGCCGACTCCCCGGCCACCCTGGACGCCTTCGAACGCTTCGCGGGCGCAAGGGATCTGAAGTTCACCCACATCCGGCTCGCCCGCGGTCGCGTCTGCGATCAGCCGATGCTGACGGCGGGTTTCTCCGGCGCGTACGCGGAGGTGAGAGCGTCGGTCGATCGGCTGGTGGCGGATGTGGTGGCGGCCGGTTTCCCGGTGGTGCGCACGAAGATCGAGGCCACGCCGTGGGCCGAGGGTGTTCCCGCCGATGACGAGCAGGCTCGTGCGCTGGGTCCGGGCTACTACTTCGAACACCACGTGAAGCTCCTGCTCCCCGCGGGCACGGACGGCGACGCCCTCGCGGCGGTGGCTGCCGCGCACGCGGCTCACCTGTCCGCCAACGCCCGCCGTACTCGCGCGGACGGCGGCGCGGAGCGTTTCGTTACCCAGCGCTGCCGCCTGGTCGGCGATGCCGACGCCGCGGCCCGAGCACGGGAGCTGCTGGTGGATCTGGAGCTGCGCGGCTACGAAATCCTGTCCGTGGAACGCGAGTTCGTGGTTCACGACAGTGACGAGTCCGTCGACGCGGGCTGGATCGATGAGCGCCGCGAATCGTTGACGGCCGATGTGAGGGGTGCGGTGTTGTGACGGTTACGCCGTGGGACGAGTTTCGGTACGGGCCGTGGAGTGCTGATCTGGTGGTGCCGGGGGAGCCGCCGTCGGAGGAGGTGCGGGCGAACAAGGGGCTGCCTGGCACCTTGCGGCCCGTGCCCGGGGACGGGGTGGTGCAGCGGCCGGTGTTCGATCCGGCGATGAGCGGTCGGGCGTACGGCATGCGGTTGAGCGAGCCGCATTTCGCCGATGCGGAGCGCAGCGCGGGGTGGTTGGCGGCGCGCCGGGCGGCGATCGATCATGTGCTGGCGGCGCTGGCCGGATCGGAGTGGGCGGGGCAGCTCATGGTGCGGGGGAGCGTGCTGCTGGCGGCGTGGTTCGGCGCCGCCGCACGGGAGCCGGGAGACGTGGATTTCGTTGTGCTGGATCAGGGGTGGGCGGTCGACTCGGATCGGACCACCTCGATGTTCGGGGATCTGGCGGTGCGGGCCGCGCATGCGTCGCGGGCGGCGGACAGCCTCGTGCGCCTCGACGCGGCGGGTGCGCTGGACAGTGAGATCTGGACCTACGATCGGGTCCCCGGTCGCCGCCTCGTACTGCCCTGGACATCGACCGCCCCCGGAATTCCCTCCGGCACGGTGCAACTCGATTTCGTCTTCAACGAGACCCCGCCGCAGGCTCCGGCCTGGACCGAGATCGCGCGCGTCGGTACTCCGGGTCCGGCGGCGCGGTTGATCGCGGCGAGCCCGGAGCTGTCCCTGGCGTGGAAGCTGCTGTGGATCTACACCGACAGGTACCCCGAAGGCAAAGACCTGTACGACGCGGTGCTGCTCGCCGAGAACTGCACGCTGCCGCCGGACCTGCTGAACGCCGTGATCGGCGAGGTGACGCTGGCGAGCGTGCCGAACGCCGTGTTCGAAGCGGACTGGGAGGAGTTCGCCAAGGACTATCCGCGGCTCGCGAACGATCGGGACTCGATGATCTGGCGTTTGACGGTGGCCCTGGCGCCGACTTTGACGCCCGGCCTGGGCCCCGCCCTGTACGACGAGATAGCCCGCTTCCTGGCGCGCGGAATCTCCAAGCAGCGCAAGCAATTCGCGACGAAGGGAAACACGGTGGTCCAGGACCTCCTCGATCCCACCTACCCCCCGACCCCCTACCTGCTCGTGATGCTCCGCGAGATCCTGGGCCCGGCAGCGCATTCCCTGGACGACGTCGCCGATCTCGTAGCCGCGCGGTGGCGGGAGATCGGGGCCGACGTGCTCCGCGCCGATCCGCACACGGTCGCCTCGGGCTTGCGGTGACGAACGCGGACCCCGCTCCCGGCTCGATCCATTTCGGCCGTGGATTCGCCGGTTTCACGGCGGGGCACGTGAGAGTGGTTCGGAAAGGGCGGAATTCGGGCTCGGGAGATCAGGGAGCGCCGTGTAGGGGGACCGCGCCGGGGACCGCGGCCACGGCTTCCGCGCCTGCCGCGTCGGCGGCCACGTAGAAGTCCGCCGTCGTCGCGCCGTTGAAGAAATCGCCGGCCCAGCCCGCCGTCAAGAGCTCGACAGTGTCGATGTTCGTCGCGTCGGGGGTGCCGCAGAGGGCCTCGCCGAGGGCGTCGGAGCTGGTGCCCTCGGCGTCGGTGTGCGTGCCCGCGGGGAGGCGGACGCCGAGGAAGGGGCGGTGGAGCAGGGTTTGCAGGGCTGTCGTGCCGGTGCCGAAGTTGTTGCACAGGGACGGGGGTGCGGAGATCGCGAGGATCGGGAGGTCGGTGTCGTCCAGGTCGGTGAGGGCGCGGTCGGTGTTCGCGCCGAGGAAGGATTTCACGGGGTCCAGGAGCACCACACCGCGCAGGTGGTCCCAGGTTTCGGGGTGGCGGACGTGCAGGGAGTGGGCGACGTACTCGACGGCTTCCCCGCCCGCCGAGTGTCCGACGAAGACGAAGTTCGCGGGGATGGCCGGGGGCGTCACGCCCTGGCGGGCGGCCGCGTCGGACAGGCTGCGGGACAGCGCGCCCGCGGGGTCGCCGGCGGTGGCGAAGAGCGTGGCGATCGCGTCGAGGAACGGGGTGTTGTCGCCCAGGTTCTGCAGGGTGCAGCCCGCGAGGTCGAAGAACGGCAGGCTCGGGGCGAACACGAGATAGCCGGAGTCGGACAGCGTCCGGGCCAGGCTCGCGACGTTGTCGGAGTTGCGCGCGAACCCGTGCTGCACCCAGACCAGTCCGCGCGGATCGCCCTCGGGCAGATACCAGCTCGCGCTCTGGCGCAGTACCGATGCGGCGCAGGGTATTTCGATCGATCCGCCGAGTACCGGGGCGGCCGCGGCCGGGGCCGTCGCGGGCCCGGCGGACACGACCGCGATCAGCGCCGCGGCGACGGCGGCCAGGGCCGGTCCTCGATGGTTCATGGCTACTCCCGTGGTGAGCGCACCGCCCTCTGAGAAAGTGGTGTTTCATACTTGGCGTGCTCAGTATGTGGGTGCGAGCCGATCTTGGTTGACGGTTCGCCGATGAGCGCCGATTTCGCCGAGAGTGGGTAGCCCATGGTGTCCGTCCTGATGCTGGCGATCGCCGCGGTGCAGCTGGCCTGCGTCGCCGCGCTACCGATCGCGCTGCGCGAACCGCGGGTGTGGTTGCTGCGCCTGGTGGGCGTGGGCGTGGCCTACGACTCGGCGATCATCGGCCTCGGTGCGCTGATCGGCGCGGGCGATCTGCTGCACGACCTGAGCATGGGCCGTTTCCTCGGCCACGCGATCCTCACGCCGCTGCTCGTGGTCTGGGCCGCGGATCGCGTCCGGACCCGGTGGTTCCCGGTGTGGGCGGCGTGGCTGGTGACGCTCGCGCTCGTGGCGTGGGCGGTGCTGAGCGAGGTGGCCGGACTCGAACTCGAGACCCGGGACTACGCCGACACCCTGCGCTACACGGCGCAGGATCCCGCCGGGCCACCGTATCCGACCCTGGTCGTCATCGCCCTGCTCTTCGTCGCGTGCGTGGTGCTGTGGCGGCGCGAGGGCCTGTACTGGCCGCTGCTCGGCGTCATCGGGGTGACCGTGGCGTCCGGGGCCGCGTTCGCGGTCCCGCCGCTGGGCAACGCGGGCGAGGCGCTGCTGCTCGCGGGACTGGTGACCGCCGAGCGTTCCCGGCCCGCGCGGCTCGACGCCACTGTGCCGGACTGACGCCGTTCCCCGCGGGCTCAGCGCCGATCGGCCGGGCTGAGCCGGACGGCCGGGCGGTCGGGGTGATCCCAGGCGACCAGCAGGTCCGGCTCCTGTGGATGCGACCGGGCGTGTTCGACCGCCGCGGTGACGGTGAAGCCGTTCTCGGGCGCGGTGCGCCGCCGCACCGCCGCCTCGGACATGCGCAGTGCGACCGACAGATCGACCGACAGCCCCCGGCCCAGCAGCATCGGCCCGGCGATCAGCACCACCAATCCGGCCGGGGCGGTGCGGATTCGGGCGCGAGCGGAGCGATCGGTGGTCTCGTTCCAGAGCGCGGGCAGCCACCGCCCGTGTTCGTGCAGCGCGTCGATCACCTCGCGGGTGAGTGCGGGATAGTCGAACCAGCCTGTGCGGTAGGTGAATTCGTCGTCGCGGTCGTATTCCAGCCGCACCGAGGCGGGCCGGACGTAATCGTGCAGCGACACCACTTCGGCCGGGCGGCCGTGCGCGCGCAGGTGGGCGGCGACCTTGTGCGCGAAGGACACCGGATCGGCGGCGTCGGCCCCGTCGACGGCCACGATCGCGAACCCGGGCAGTTCGGCCACGCGGTCCGCGACCAGTTCGGTCAGGGCGTCGGGGGTGATGGGGGCGAACGCGGGCACAAGCCCATCATGCCGGTCACGGATCCCCGCCCGCCCGTCCCGCGGTCGCGCCGCCCCGCCGCCCCGCCGCACCGCGGTCAGGAGTAGTCGCGGAACGTCATCAGGAGTCCGGCCGCGCCGAGCACGAACAACCCGATCCAGCAGAGCACTCGCACCCACGTCCACGGCAGGTCCCGCACCCACAGCCCGCTGACCAGGACCGTGATCAACATCAGCGCCCCGTAGAAGGGCGTGCGCTCGGGATGACCGCCCATAGTTCCTGGGTACGCCCCTTTCCGTGCCCGCGCCACCGCCCGCCCTGACACGCGGACTCGGGACGGGTACCGTCCGCCGGATCCCCGGTCCCCGGTTGTTAGCCTGAGCCGGACAATCCGGAAGGGGACGTGCATGGCGACGATCGAAGAGGCCCTCGAAATAGAGCGGCTCGAGCGCGACATCTTCCGCGGCGCGTCCACCAAGACGCAGCTGCCCCGCACCTTCGGCGGCCAGGTCGCCGGGCAGTCGCTGGTGGCGGCGGTGCGCACGGTGGATCCGCACTACCAGGTGCATTCGCTGCACGGCTACTTCCTGCGCCCGGGCAACCCGCTCGAGCCGACCGTCTACCTGGTGGATCGCATTCGCGACGGCCGCTCGTTCTGCACCCGCCGCGTGACCGGCGTCCAGAACGGCGAGGCCATCTTCACCATGTCGGCCTCCTTCCACACCGCCGGCGACGAGGGCCCCGAGCATCAGGACGAGATGCCGCAGGTGCCGCCGCCGGACGAGCTGCCCGACGCCATGACCACCATGAGCCCGGAACGCCTGTGGGCCATGCGCGAATGGGAGCACTGGGACATTCGCACCGTGCCGCAGGAGCAGGTGGCCCGCCGCGACGGCCTCGCCGCCCAGCAGCAGGTGTGGTTCCGGTACCGGCATCCGCTGCCCGAGGATCCGCTGTTCCACGTCTGCACCCTGGCGTACATGAGCGATATGACCCTGCTCGGCTCGTCCAAAGTGCCGCACCCGGATTCGCCGACCCAGAACGCCTCGCTCGATCACGCCATGTGGTTCCTGCGCGACTTCCGCGCCGACGACTGGCTGCTGTACGACCAGCAGTCCCCGTCCGCGGGCTTCGGCCGCGCACTGACCGCGGGCCGCATCTGGAATCAGCGGGGCGAGCTCGTGGCGGTCGTGGTCCAGGAGGGCCTGATTCGCACCTTCCGCGACAAGAACGCCGAGTCGTTCCCGCCCGGGACGAACTGAGCTCGAACGGGGATTCGCGGTGATCTGCCGTCGGCGAGATCGCCGCGAGCCGGGGCGATGACCTCGACCGTCGGGCCGTGAGCCGGTTGCGTCCGAGACCGGTTGACGGGTTGGCCGCCGGGCCGGTCGGGATCCCGCCACGCGATGCGAACCGGCACGGCGACAACCGCTTTCGGCAAGCACGGGGCCCCGGCGACCGAAGCCGCCGGGGCCGCCGTCACCCGATCCGGGCCCTGCTGCGGGGCGGGCCGGATCAGGCGGTCGGTATCCGCAGGTGACAGACGACGGTGTCGGGCAGCTTGCGCAGCACCCGTTCCAGTTCGTCGCTGCGGTGACTGGGCAGCAGGTGATTCCAGCCCGCGGGCGGCTCGACCTCCGCGATCACCACGACCTTGCGGCGGCCGGCGAAGTTGTCGCGCACGTAGCGCGCCACCGGCCCGGCGACCGTGGTGTCACCGTCCTCGAGTAGCAGCAGCCGCACATCGGGATGCCAGGTCTCCCATTCCTTGGTGAATACCCGCAGGTTCTCCCCGGGTAGGCAGACATGGACGGCGGTCACGTCGCGGCCCAGTGACAGGGCGGCCGAGAGGGCTTCGCGGCTGAGTTCGGAGACCTCGGAGACCGGCACCACGATGGCGGTGTCACTCGCGCGCGGCGGCGCGGGCACGCAACCCGCGCCGCGGCATCCGTCGATCCTGCTGTAGGTCTTGCGAATTCGCTCCATGCCGAGGACCAGCAGCGGCAGCACGAGCACGATGAGCCACGCCCCCTCGGTGAACTTCATCGCGGTGGTGACGACGGCGGCCACGAAGGTCAGCGTCGCGCCGAAGCCGTTCAACGCGATTCGCCATCGCCAGCCGGTGGATCGGACGGCGAGCCAATGCCGCACCATGCCGAACTGGGCGATGGTGAAGCCGACGAAGACGCCGATGGCGAACAGCGGCACCAGGGCGTTCATGTTGCCCTCCGACGCGACGATCAGGACGGTGGCGCAAACACCCAGCGCCAGCACGCCGTATCGGTACACCGCACGCGGCGAGCTGACGGCGAACCGATGCGGTAGGCAGTTGTCGTCGGCCAGGATCTTGGTCAGCGTGGGCAGCCCGCCGTAGGAGGTGTTGGCCGCCAGTGCCAGCAGGATCACGGTGGCGAATTGCACCACGTAGTAACCGATTCCGTGCCCGAGCGCGGCCTCGGTGAGCTGGGAGAGCACGGTGGTGCCCTCGATGGGGTGCACCTCGAACTTCTGGATGAGGGTCGCCAGCCCCAGCAGCATGACGCCGAGCAGCACCCCGAGTGCCACTTCCGCGCGCTGGGCGCTGCGCACCTCGGGCCGGCTGAAGGACGGCACCGCGTTGGCGATCGCCTCCACGCCGGTCAGCGCCGCGCACCCGCTCGAGAACGCCTTGAGCAGCAGCAGCGCGCCGACGGTGTGAGCGTCGATCACCACGGCAGATCCGGTCGCCACACTCGCCGGTTCCGAGCGCAGCAGGCCGCCGATGATCACCGCGAAGATGCCGAGCACGAAGACCACGGTCGGCGCCATGAACGCCCGCGCGCTCTCGCGAATGCCGTACAGGTTGAGCACGGTGATCCCCGCGAGAATGCCCAGGCCCAGCCACACCGTGTACGGCAGCAGTTGTGGGAAGGCCGAGGTCAGCGCCGCGACGCCGGCCGCGATGGACACGGCCACGTTCAGGACGTAGTCGACGATCAGCGACGCCGCGGCAACCAGGCTCGTGCGATCGCCGAGCCGTTCCCTGGCCACGGCGTACGCGCCGCCGCCGTTGGGGAAGGCGGCGATGACCTGCCGGTACGAGGCGATCAGCACCGCCAGCAGCACCACGATGGCCGCGGTGACGGGCAGGGTGAAGCCGAGCCCGGTCGCGCCCGCGGCGGCCAGGACCAGCACGATCGCCTCGGGGCCGTAGGACACCGAGGCCATGGCATCGAGGGAGAGTCCGGCCAGGCCGGTCGAAACGGTCAGCCCGCGCCGCGGTGGGGGAGCGGTGATCCCCGCGCGCGGCCCGGGCGAGGTTTGCGGTAGCACATCGGTCACATCGCGCAGTGTTCTCCGAATTCGACCACCTGACGCCCGTCCTGACGGAACCTCTACACCCCGGGTGAGCAGGGCCACACCACCCCGCGAACGTATGCTCGGGGGCGTGACTGCGACGATTGGTGTGCTGGCTCTGCAAGGCGATGTGCGTGAGCACATGCACGCGCTCGAGGCGTGTGGCGCGCGGCCCGTGCCGGTGCGCCGCGAGGCGGAATTGGCCGCGGTCGACGGGCTCGTGATCCCGGGTGGCGAATCCACGGCGATCAGCAAGCTGCTCGAGGTCTTCGAACTGCTGGAGCCGCTCAAGCAACGCCTGCGCGAGGGACTTCCCGCCTACGGCTCGTGCGCGGGCATGATCCTGCTCGCCTCCGAGGTGCTCGATACCCGCCCCGATATGAAGCCGCTGCACGGCATCGATATGACCGTGCGCCGCAACGCCTTCGGCCGTCAGGTCGATTCGTTCGAAACCGATCTGGAGTTCGCGGGCCTGGACGACGGGCCGGTGCGCGCGGTCTTCATTCGCGCGCCCTGGGTCGAGCGCGCGGGCGAGGGGGTCGAGGTGCTGGCCCGGGTGCCGTCGGGCCCGGCGGCGGGGACGATCGTCGCGGTGCGTCAGGGCAATGTCATGGCCACGTCCTTCCATCCCGAGGTGACCGGCGACCTGCGCGTGCACCGGCTTTTCGTCGACACCCTGGTGCGTCCGCGCGCCGGAGTATGACCCGCTGGACCCCGATCATGTGCGCGCGGCCATGATGGGGGCGCGCAGTAGACTGGGGCGCTGTCCGTCCGTGGGCTCTTCGGCGGTACTTCCGGGTAGGTAGTACATGTTGGAAGTACCGAGCCCCCTGAACCGAGGAAGTAGGGAATGAGCGGCCACTCCAAATGGGCCACCACCAAGCACAAGAAGGCCGGGATCGACGCGAAGCGCGGCAAGCTCTTCGCCAAGTTGATCAAGAACATCGAGGTGGCGGCCCGCACCGGTGGAAGTGACCCGGACGGCAACCCCACGCTGTACGACGCCATTCAGAAGGCGAAGAAGTCGTCGGTCCCCAACGACAACATCGAGCGCGCTCGCAAGCGCGGCGGTGGCGAAGAGGCCGGCGGCGCCGACTGGCAGACCATCATGTACGAGGGCTACGGCCCCAACGGCGTTGCGGTACTGATCGAATGCCTCACCGACAACCGCAATCGCGCGGCCGGCGAGGTGCGCGTCGCCATGACCCGCAACGGCGGCAGCATGGCCGACCCGGGTTCGGTGTCGTACCTGTTCCACCGCAAGGGCATCGTCTCCCTGGAGAAGAACGGCCTGTCCGAGGACGACGTCCTGATGGCGGTGCTGGACGCGGGCGCCGAAGAGGTCAGCGATCTGGGCGAGACGTTCGAGATCATCTCCGAGCCGACCGACCTCATCGCCGTGCGAAAGGCGTTGCAGGAGGCGGGTTACGACTACGACTCCGCCGATTCCGGCTTCCAGCCGTCGATGTCGGTCGCGGTCGACGCCGATACCGCCCGCAAGGTGTTCAAGCTGGTCGACGCCCTCGAGGACAGCGACGACGTGCAGAACGTCTACACCAACGTCGACATCTCCGACGAGGTGATGGCGGAGTTGGACGCCGACTAGGCGCCCATCCATTCCGTCACCACGGCCGCTCCCCGAATCGGGAGCGGCCGTGGTGCTTTCCGGCTGGACGAACGGGGCACGGCGCAGCGGATCCCCTCGTGTAGCGGACGGTCGTGGGCAGTGGTTGCCGCATGCCGTCGTCGCTGATCAGCCCGGTGCGGAGCGGTTCTTGTCGGTGGCTCCTGGCATGGTGTTCGCGTGACTATCGCCGATGAACCCTTCCGGATCCGAGTCGAGGTCAGGGTGTCCGATCTGGACCCCCAGTTGCACGTCACCGGATCCGCGTATCAGCAGTTCGCCGATCACTCGCGGTTCGAATGCGTACGGGCGGCGGGCATTTCGGTGGAGGACATGCTCGCCGACGGGCTGGGCCCGGTGAATCTCGAGACCGTCATCAAGTACCACCGCGAACTGCGCGCCGGTGACGCCGTGGACGTGACGTGCTCCTGGGAGTGGGGTCCGGGCAAGACCTATCGGGTGGAGCACAGGCTGATTCGGCCCGACGGCGAGCTGTCGGCCACGGTCGCCTTCGTCAGCGGGGTGTTGGATCTGCGCACCCGGCGGCTGGTGGCCGATCCGAAGGCGGCGTGGGCCTCGCGGGCCACCGACCCGACGCTGCTCGGCCTGAGTCCGGTGTGCAACTGAGCGGTGGGTGATGTCCGGATGTGCCGGGCGCGGAGCGACTTCCGGCGATCGCGCGGGGGTCCGTGTCGATGGCCGATCGGGGCGCTCGGCTGCGCTACACTCTCGAACAATTGTTCGTCTGTGGTGAGAGGGGATGTCGTGCGGGTGATGGGCGTCGACCCCGGGCTCACCCGGTGCGGGCTCAGCATGGTCGAGGGCGGAGTGGGCCGGACCGTGAAGGCCATTCACGTCGATGTGGTGCGCACCCCGCCGGACATGAATCTCGCCGAACGCCTGATGGGCGTGGCCGATGCCGCCGAGCAGTGGATGGACAGGTACAAGCCGCAGGCCGTGGCCATCGAGCGGGTGTTCTCCCAGCACAACGTGCGCACCGCCATGGCCACCGCGCAGGCGGCCGGCGTCATCGCCCTGGCCGCCGCGCGGCGCGGCATTCCGGTGCACTTCCACACCCCGAGCGAGGTCAAGGCCGCGGTCACCGGCAGCGGTACCGCGGACAAGGCGCAAGTGACCGCGATGGTGACCCGTATCCTCGGGCTGGCGGTCGCGCCGAAACCCGCCGACGCCGCCGACGCGCTCGCGCTGGCCATCTGCCACTGCTGGCGCGCGCCGCTGATCGAGCGCATGGCCAAGGCGGAGGCCGCGGCGGCGGCGCAGCGGCGCATGTACGAGGAAAGGCTTGCCCAGCAACGAAAGGCGGTATCCGGGTGATCGCGTCGGTACGCGGTGAAGTGCTCGAGATCGGGCTCGACCATGTGGTCCTGGAGGCCGCGGGGGTCGGGTACCGGCTCAACGCCACTCCCGCCACGCTATCCACGCTCACTCGCGGTGAGGATTCGCGGCTCTACACGACCATGATCGTGCGCGAGGATTCCATGACGCTCTTCGGTTTCTCCGACACCGAGTCGCGCGAGCTGTTCGGACTGCTGCTCAGCGTGTCCGGCGTCGGCCCCAAGATCGCCATGGCGGTGCTCGCGGTGCTCGAGCCCGAGGCGCTGCGCAAGGCCCTGGCCGAATCCAATGTGGCGGCGCTGACCCGGGTGCCGGGTATCGGCAAGCGCGGGGCCGAGCGCATGGTGGTGGAACTGCGCGACAAGGTGGATCTGGTTCCGGTGCAGTCGGGTCCGCCCGGATCCGCGGCCGCCGCGCCGGTCACCCCGGTGCGCGAACAGGTCGTGGAGGCGCTTGTCGGCCTCGGTTTCCCGGCCAAGCAGGCCGAACCGGCGGTGGACGCGATTCTGGTGACCGACCCGGATCTGAGTATCTCGCAGACGCTGCGCGCGGCGCTGGGACTGCTGGGCAAGAACCGGTAGCAGACCATGATCGACGAATCGGACGACTTCGAACCCGGCGAGTTCGGGGACGAGCCCTATCCCATCGACGCCGACGCGGCCGAATCAGCGGTCAGCGCAAGCTATCTCGCTTCCGACGGCGAGATAGAGGCGAGCCTGCGTCCCAAGTCGCTGGATGATTTCATCGGCCAGCCGCGGGTGCGCGAACAGCTCGCGCTGGTGTTGCGCGGGGCCAAGATGCGCGGTGGCACACCGGATCACGTGCTGCTGTCCGGACCGCCCGGGCTGGGTAAGACGAGTATGGCGATGATCATCGCGGGGGAGTTGGGCACCGCGCTGCGCCTGACCTCCGGGCCCGCGCTCGAGCGAGCCGGCGATCTGGCGGCCATGCTCAGCAATCTCGTCGAGGGCGATGTGCTGTTCATCGACGAGATCCACCGCATGGCCCGGCCCGCCGAGGAAATGCTGTACCTGGCCATGGAGGATTTCCGCGTCGACGTGGTGGTCGGCAAGGGGCCGGGCGCGACCTCGATTCCCCTGGACATCGCGCCGTTCACCCTGGTCGGCGCGACCACGCGCTCCGGCGCGCTGACGGGCCCGCTGCGGGACCGCTTCGGTTTCACCGGCCACATGGATTTCTACGAGCCCGCCGAGCTGAAGCTGATTCTGGAGCGGTCGGCCCGAATCCTGGGCGTTCGACTGGAATCCGATGCGGCCGCGGAGATCGCCGGGCGCTCGCGCGGTACGCCGCGTATCGCGAACCGGTTGTTGCGCCGTGTGCGCGACTACGCGGAGGTCAAGGCCGACGGTCTGGTCACCAAGGAGATCGCGCACGCCGCGCTGGCGGTGTACGACGTGGACGTGCTGGGCCTGGATCGCCTGGACCGGTCGGTGCTCTCGGCGCTGATCCGCAGCTTCAACGGCGGTCCGGTGGGTGTCTCGACGCTGGCTGTTGCCGTGGGCGAGGAAGCCGCGACCGTGGAAGAGGTCTGCGAACCGTTCCTGGTCCGTGCGGGTCTGGTGGCGCGCACGCCCCGGGGCCGGGTGGCGACCGCGGCCGCGTGGGAGCACCTGGGCCTGGTGCCGCCCGCGGATCTGGTGTTCGGTTCGATCGAAGTGCGTGCTCGGGAACAACATCCGGGTCTGTTCGACTCGCTGTGAGCCGTCGGCACGGTCGCTGAGCCGTGCCGCGCCGACCCCATGCCGGCACCGGTGAGTGGGAGTGACCGCGATCGCGTCGGCACGGCTGTCGACCGGCGCCGGATCGGTCGCGATCGATCGGGTCGGCGGTGTGGAAGACCGAAATCGGCGTCGTCCCGTATACGGCGCGGGTCGGTCGCGCCGCGCCCGCAATCCGGTCGGCGCGGCCGTTATTGCTGGGACATCCTAGGAGTTCTCTTCGGCGCGAACGGGATTCGCCTCCGCCGCGCCGGTGATGTTGCGGACCATCCCTCCGAACACCACGCCGTGGAAGGGGGCGATCGCCTTCCAATAGGCGTGGCCGGACAGGCCGTGCGGCTCGAAGATGGCGCGCTGGCGGTACAGCGTGCCGCCGTCCGGATCGGGGTCGGCGGACAACTCCAGCCACGCGCCGCCGGGTACCCGCATCTCCGCGCGCAGGCGCAGCAGGCGGGGGCGTTCGATGTATTCCACGCGCCACCAGTCCAGGGCCTCGCCGGTGCGCAGGCGGTGCGGGTCGCGGCGGCCGCGGCGCAGGCCGACCCCGCCCGCGAGCTTGTCGATCCAGCCGCGGACCGACCAGGCGAGCGGGAACGAGTACCAGCCGTGTTCGCCGCCGATGGACTCGATGACCTGCCAGACCGCTTCGGGTGAGGCGTCGGTGTGGCGTTCGCGGTAGTCGAGGTAGACCGAGCCGCCGGACCATTCGGGGTCGGTGGGCAGGGGATCGGACGGGGCGTCGGGGTATTCGGCGTCGGACCAGCGGGTGGTGACGTCGAAACTGCGGATGCGGGTCAGGGCGAGTTCCACCGCGCGTTCGAAGCCGATGAGTCCACCGGGCGGGTCGGGGATGTACTCGGCGATGTCGTGCTCGTGGCAGACGACCTCGTGGATCAGCGATTCCACCAGCGGCACCGCGATCGCGCGCGGCACCGGGGTGACCAGGTTGACCCACTGCGCCGAGAGCCAGGGGGTCAGGATCGGCACGGGGACGATGCGGCGGTGGGGCAGGTCGGCGATCTCGGCGTAGCGGTGCAGCATGTCGAGGTAGGTCAGGACGTCGGGGCCGCCGATGTCGAAGGAGCGGTTCACCTCCGGCGGCAGGGTCGCGGCGTGGGTCAGGTAGTACAGGACGTCGCGGATGGCGATCGGCTGAATGCGATTGCGCACCCAGCGCGGGGTGATCATCGCGGGCAGGCGTTCGGACAGGTAGCGCAGCATTTCGAAACTGGCGGAACCGGATCCGATGATGACCGCGGCCCGGAACTCGACCGTGGGGACGCCGGAGGCGAGCAGGATCTCGCCGACTTCCACCCGTGAGGACAGGTGGGGTGAGAGATGGTCGCTGTCGGGTTTGATGCCGCCCAAATACACCAGTCGGGTCACGCCGGTCGCGGCGGCGGCTTTGGCGACGGTGGTCGCGGCCTGCCGATCTATCTCGACGAAGTCGCGCCGGACCAGCGAGTGCACCAGGTAGTAGACGACGTCGGTGTCTTCGAGGGCCCGGGTCACCGCGGCCGCGTCGGTGACGTCGCCGGTCATGATCTCCACGCGGTCCTGCCACGGGGCCTCGGCGAGTTTGCCCGGGTTACGGGCCAGGACCCGCACCGTATGGCCCTGATCGAGGAGTTCGGGGACCAATCGGCCGCCGATGTATCCGGTCGCACCGAGCACCACACACCGCACAGGTAGCCTCCTAGCCGCGTTCAATATCGACGATTCGGTCTCGAACAGCGATTTCCCTGGCCCGCAGGACCCAAACTACGCCTACCTGTGGCTAGGGTCGGTGTGCAGATGTGGCGTGAACGGGTAGGTCTCGGAGAGTTCCGTAAAACACTCACCCTGGAGGACGTTGATGCGATCCCGAACCCATCGTGCGGTCACCGGCGCGGCGCTGGCGGGCCTGCTGGCGACAGCGCTGCTCACCACCGGCTGTGACAAGGCCGAGGAAGTGGTGAACAAGGGCGGCGACACCCCGTGTAGCGAGTTCCTGTCCCAGGACAGCGAGAAGCAGCGTGTGACCGTCAAGAAGTATCTGGACAAGGACACCGAGGTCGCGACGTCCTCGCCCAACGGCGATGTGGTCGGCCCGGCGATCACCGCGATCGACCTGATGTGCCGGGCGCAGGCCAATCCCGACACCCCGATTCGCAACGCGGATCTGAGCGGGATCGTCATCCCCAAGAAGTAGCGGCAAAATATCTGGGGCATAGACCGTTTGACTTCCACCGCCTCGGCTATTGCGTGGTCAGGCACCCGGATCTACGGGGTGCGGAGAACACGGAGGTAGTGGTTATGGTCATTCTCGGTTTGATCCTGCTCCTGGCCGGCATTCTGCTGGGGATCCCGATTCTGACGACGATCGGCATCGTGCTGGTGGTCGTCGGGGCGGTCTTGGTGCTGCTGGGTTCGACGGGCCGTCGGGTCGGTGGACGCAGCCACTACTTCTAACCCGTAGCAGCTCGGAATCGGGGCCGCTCAGCTTTGGCTGAGCGGCCCCGATTCGTGTCCGGCGGAGGTGTTTTCGGTGCGTTCGGGGCGGTCGCGCCCGAGTAGGCTGCGTGCGGGCGCGGGCTGCGGCGCCGGGGTCTCACGGTGGTGCTTCGACGGACGAGGAGCGGTATGGCTGTGCGCGAATCGACATTTCGCCGGCGACTGCTGTGGGCGGTGGCCGTGGTGGTGCTGGTGTTCGCGGCGCTGGGTATCTACGTGAAGGTCGTGGCGGCGGTGGAGCGGGCGCGCCCGGCCGCGGCGGCGCCACCCGACCTGTGTGCGGCGGTGGGGACGTCGCTGTTCGAAAAGCTTGTGCCCGAGGGTGTTCCGCTGGCGGACGCCAACTATTCGTCAGGTCCGGGGGCGGCCTGCGACTACGTGTCCGCGCGGAGCGGCAGTGGTTCGGAGATGTACGGTTCGCTGCACGTGCGGCTGCTACGGCACGGCCAAGTGAATTGGGATACGGGGTCCGAGCGCGCCGCAGCCTATTTGGCGGATCTGTGCCGTGCGACCGCGATGGGCGGGAAGTTCAGCGCCACTACGGCGTTCGGCGACGAAGCATGCGCGGTGTCCACCGTCGACGGCGGCGGGACCGCGTACGCGTCGGCGGTGGTGCGCCGCGGCGCGGACCTGTTCGAGGTGAACTACTACGTGCATCCGGGCGGCGCGGCGCAGGCGCAACGGGCGGTGGAGGAAACGGTGGCCGCGGCACTGGCGGGTGTTCGGTAACGGAATTCGCCCGCAGTCCAAGATGATGCGGGCCGGTCTTGCTAGCTTGGGCCGGTGCGTGCGCTCGATGTGTTCAACGATTACGTGGCCTGGCTGCGAGATAACGTTCCCCTGGCGTACGAGAATCTCGCGGGCCCCGCGCGCCCCCGCCAATTGGCGATGCTGGAGCGGGCGATCGGCCGCCCGCTTCCCGCAGAGGTCGCGGCGGTGCTGAGTGTGCACAACGGTCAGATCGATTCTGCGGTAGGTGATTACGATCACGGCGTCCCGTGCATTCCGACGCTGGTGTTCATGTCCACCCGTGAGATTCGCCGCACCTGGCAGCTCTGGGACAGCGTCAAGGACAACCCGGCCACCCAATCTCTCCAGTCGTCCGGCATGGTCTATCCCGCTGCCCAAGGCAAGATCAAACCCCTGTACTCCTCCCCGGGCTGGATCCCCCTCTGGTCGGACCCCACCCGCCCCGACTACATCGGCTTGGACTTCGACCCCGGCCCGGCCGGAACCCCGGGTCAGATAATCAATTTCGGCCGCAACGAGGAGTGCCACCACCTCTGCGCTCCGACCTACACGGACCTCCTGGAGTTCCTCCTCGCCGAGGTGACCAGCGGCGCCTGGCCGGCGACCGAGATCGTCGAGGACGACGACGACCGGGATCCGCTCCCGTGGTTCGGCGAGCCGAGAAGCTCGTTTTTCAACGCCCTGCACGACAGGTTCGAGCCGCAGCGCCGTGATTGACGACTTCGTCTGCTCGCGATGTGCGCTTCGCCTAGTCGCAGTCGCTGAAGTCCTCGACGCGGACGGGCGTGGTGTCAGCGAAGGTGACCCCCACGCCGTAGGGGTCGCAGATCGGGAACGTGCCTTCGGCGAAGCGGATCAGCCACTCGGAGTCGGCGTAGAAGGTCAGTTGGGGGTGGTCCACCGGGAACGAGGTGGGATCGAAGCGGTGGTAGCGGGTTGCCTCGTTGTCCGTGAGGCCGAATGTCGAGGGGTTCGACAGCAGGGAGCGGTGCAGGAACCGTAAGGCGGCCGAGAGGTGATCGTCGATGTCGGCGAGGATCTCGGTGATCAGGGGTGCGTTCGGGGATTCGCCGGGGGAGAGGATGACATTCACCTCGATCCGGGCGGGGAACAGGGTGCTGGTCACCTGGACTTGGGGCGACCACATGGCCTGGCCGTCCGGGGCGGGGACGGGGACGAAAGCGCCGATTCCGGGGATGAACACATCAGAATGCTAGGTCACGGTGGTGGGTGGCGGATCGTGCATTCAATCTGTGGCTGTTGCGTTCGGCGAGGGTCGAGGGGTATTAGTAAATGAACGATCATTTATAAACGAGCGATGCGTCGAGTGGAAGGAGGTGCTGTGCCACGACCACGATCTACCAGTGACGTCGATATTCTCGCCGCCGCCGGGCGGGCGATCGGGATGCACGGTCCCGGGAAGTTGACGCTCGCGCAGGTGGGGGCGGAGGCGGGGGTGTCGCCGGCCACCCTGGTCCAGCGGTTCGGGTCCAAGCGGGGGTTGTTGCTGGCGTTCGCCGCGGATGCGGCGGCGGGCGCGGGGGAGCCGTATCGGCGGGCGCGGGCGGAGTGCGAGTCGCCGTTGGCGGCGTTGTATGCCGTGGCCGAAGGGGTGGCTCGGATGATGGCCACCCCGGATGTTCTGGCCAACCACCTCGGGATGTTGCAGCTCGATCTGTCCGATCCGGAGTTTCGGGTGCACGCGGTCGCGCATACCCGGGCCGTCGATGCGGAGCTTCGGGAGTTACTCGCCGAAGCTGTTGCGCAAGAAGAGCTTCCGGCCGATGTGGACGTCGCCCAGCTCGCCCGGGCCGTGAAGATCACCACCGACGGATCCCTGCTGCGATGGGCGTTGACCGGCGACGGCGACCCGGCCGAACTGCTTCGTTCTGATCTGGATCATCTGTTCAGGAGAGTTGAATGAGTTTCACCGCAACCGTTTTCATCGGCACCAGCCTCGACGGGTACATCGCCCGGATGGACGACGACATCGAGTGGCTGACCTCGCGGGGAGAGAAAGCCGGCGATCTGGGCTATCAGGAGTTCTTCGCGACGGTCGATGCCGTGGCGATGGGCCGCAAGACCTACGAAACAATGCTCGGCTTCGGCACGGAGAACTGGCATTTCGGCGATCGCCACGTCGCGGTGCTGAGCACGACCCTGCCCTTGGGCGCCGATCCCCGCATCACCGTCCACCGCGATCTGGACAGCCTCGTGGCGGACCTCGACGCCCGCGGAATCGACCACGTCTACCCCGACGGCGGCCGCCTGATCCAGAGTTTCCTCCGCGCGGGCCGCGTGGATCGCCTGGTGATCAGCGTCGCCCCGGTCCTGATCGGCGGCGGCCACCGCCTGTTCGGCGAACTGCTCGAAGACGTTGCGCTGCACCTGGAGTCGGCCACCGACCTCGGCCACGGGTTCGCTCAGCTGAAGTACAGGGTGGAGAAGTGGCAACCATCGCGACCGGCCCGGATCAGCGCAGGGCCGCGCTAGTGCGGCATGCCGGGGATATCGACACGCAATGCCGCCGCGAGGGCGATCGTTCTGCGCGGGGTGGTGCATTGGCGGCCGAGGCTCGCGAGATCGAGTTTGCCGCCGCGGGTTTGGAACAGGAACATGGCGGCGGGGTGATGTCGCATGTGGGCGGGGTCGAGTTCGGCGGCGGTCGCGTAGGCGGACTCGACCAGTGCGGGCATGCGCGACCGGAGGTCCGCGGCCCAGTGCTCGATCGACGTCAGCCAGGCGCGAGCGGCCGGATCGGAGGTCCTGGCGAACCGGGTGATCGCTTCGTCGAGTTCCTGCCAGGAGTAGTCGGTCCAAGGCTTGGTCCTCAGGACCGGTAGCTGCCAGTGTTCCTTCACACGCGACCAGTGATCCGTGCGGGCCCGCACCGCGTGGAAGGTGAAGTCCGGCAGGGAGAGCGCGGTCAGATAGCCGCCGTGGCAGGCTCCGGTGTCCAGGCCCACGACCCGGCCGTCGCGGGCCAGGGGCGCGTCGCCGGTGACGTGGTGACCGAACACGACCGGTTTGGAATCGGTGTAGTGCTCGTGCCAATAGCCCTCGGGAAAAAGGTCCCTGAGTTCGTGCTCGCCCCGCGTCGACCCGCACAGGATCTCTTCCCGCTGCTCGCCCAGCGGTATGCCCGGAACCATGGCCGCGTGCACGACCCGAACGTGCTCGTTCTCGAAGAAATACGGCAGCCCGGTCATCCACGCGACCATCTCGTCGTAACCCGCACCGGCCTGCAACCGCGTGATCTCCTGCGCATACGAGAAGATCCCACGCACATGCTTGCGCTCGTGATTACCCATCAGCGCAACAGAATTCGGCCGCCCCCGAAAGAAGTCCACGACCTCGAGCGGCTTCGGCCCACGGTCGACCAGATCCCCGACACCGACAAGCAGGTCGCCCGCCCCCAACCCGACCTTCGCGACCAGCTCGCCCAACTCGTCGAAACAGCCGTGAATGTCGCCGATGATGACGGTCCGCATCGGGCAGACGCTAGATCGGCGCACGCGGGTGGGCAATCGAGTTTCTGTCGGCCGGCTGCCGTGCTGATCCTGCTTCCGCACACGCGGCGGTGGTTCACCCCGCGCGACGACTATTCGCCCGAACCCATCCCGCGATAGATCCGGTCCTCGTCTGCCGCCTCGGAAATCTCGTCCCAGCCCATGTTTCCGAGGTTGATGTTGTTCTCCACGCTCCAGAGCGCGCCGGGGACGACGCGGAACGGGCGGGTGTCCGTTCCCTCTTCCTCGTCGTATTCGTCCGCGCCCACGTAGACGGCGAGGACGGGGAATTCGGGATGGGTCAGGGTGACTTCGTCGGCCAGGAACGAGACCAGCGGCTCGTCGGGCTGTAGGGCCGTGAGAGCGTCCGGGGACAGGTCCTGAAAAGCCTTGTCATCGACGCACATCACCGTCGCTACGAAATCTTCGACGCTCGGAGTTCTGACCTGTTCGACCAGCCGCTTCCAGGCGTTGTCGTCGCCGAACCAGGTGCGGACCAGAACCGATTCGTTCGGTAGGACTGTCATGCCTGAAATCTAGCGGCATCGGCCGGCAATCCGGCCGCCCAGCGGGCGGCGCGGATGCCGTCGATTTCATTGCCACCACTATTGGTGGCGGGGGTCAGGCGATCGTGTCGGCCAGGCGATCGATCTGGGTGGGATCGGTTCCGTAGCAGTAGAAGACGACCTCGTCCGCGCCGAGAGCGTCGAACTGCGTTATCGCGGTGCGGATTTCGGCGGGGGTGGTGAGCATCCCGTTCACCATGAAGTCGGCTCGGTCGGTGAAGCTGTAGTAGGCGCGCATCGTGGTGCGGGCCTCCTCGATCACCGACGGAGCGCCGAGGGCGACATTGACCTGGGTCACGATGCGCGGGGAACCGCTGCGGCCGTGTGCTTTCCAGGATGCGCGGGCCGTGTCGAACAACCCGCCCGCCCAGGACGGCGGGGCGGCGGCGAGCAGGCCGCCGCCCCAGCGGCCGACGCGATCGATCGCGGCGGGCTGGAAGCCACCGAACAGGAGCTGGGGACCTTCGGGCTGGAGCGGGGCGGGGCCGACGGGACCGCAGTCGTCGCCGTACGGCTTGCCCGACCAGAGGCGGCGCATGACTTCCAGGTTCTGATCCAGGCGCTTGCCGCGGGTGCGCAGGTCGGTGCTGGAGGCGATGTGGTCGTCCGCGCGGCCGCCGACGCCGAGCCCGAGGGTCAGGCGACCGCCCGACATGACATCGAGGGTGGCGATCTGTTTCGCCAGTAGCACCGGATCCCGCAGTGGGGCCAGCAGCACCTCGGTTTGGACGCGGATGCGGTCGGTTGCGCCCGCGATCACGGCGAGTGCGGTGAGTGGCTCGGGGTTGTCGTAGACCAGCCGGTCGAGCAGGCCGAGCGTGGCGAACGGACCGGCTTCGGCGCGTCGAGCCCAGTCGAGCAGGGCGTGGGGAGCGGAAATGGGCAGACCGATACCGAACTGCATGTGAGATACCTCCAGGAGGGGTCAGCAAATACACTGCCGCCCCTTCATCACCGCGAAGACCCGAGGTGCGTGGCTCCCATCTGCGACGTACTTCCGGGGAGCTCCGAACTGAAGTGATTGCGACTAAACCACGCCACCCCGCGCCGGCGCAAGCCGGTATCGCGCGGAAGCCGGCGATTCACTTGCCGTTCGCCGGGTATCCGATCCCCGAGAAAGGAGGCTCTCCAATGCCTTTCACGTTCCGTAAGAGCTTCAAGATCTTCCCCGGCGTCCGCCTCAACATCAACAAGGGATCCCTGTCCCTCACCACCGGCGGCCGCAGCGGCCCCCGTTACACCACCAGCACCACCGGCCGCGAAACCACCTCCATGGACCTGCCCGGCCCCTTCGGCTGGCGCCGCACCCGCCGCCGCAAGGGCTGACCGCTCGGCAATTCGTTGTATGGAAACCCGGTGCCGTCCGGGTGATCCACGCCGGAGCGGTGGCGCAAATGCGCCGTTCACACCGAATTGTGCAGCGGTGGAATGATTCTCGGACCCGGTAGAACCTGGCGACCCGGTGCGCCCGTCTTCGAGTGGCCTCGATGTGGGTACGTTCGGTGGGCAGATTTGCCGAGCGCTCGAAGAGGATCATGTCGAGAACGTCCAGAATTGCCGGGTTGTTCACCGCCGTCGCCGTCGCGTTGCTGTCGCCGGGGGTGGTGCCGCCGGCCGGGTTCGCGTACCCCGGCGGGGCGGGGTACGCGCCGACCATGATCGTGCTGGACGCGTCGGGGTCGATGCAGCGGCCCGACCGTGGCGGGACGATGATGGACTCGGCCAAGCGGGCCGTGCGGGGGTTCGTCGAATCCGCCCCGGCCGAATCCGCGGTGGGGCTGGCTGTTTACGGGGCCGGGACCGGCAACGACGAGGCCGAGCGCGCGGCCGGGTGCCGGGACGTGCGGGTGTTGCAGCACCCGGGGAAGCTGGACCGGGGTGCCCTGACCGGAGCCGTGGACGGGGTGCAGGCGCGCGGGTGGACGCCGATGGGGGTGTCGTTGCGAGAGGCGGCCGCGGCCCTGCCGGATTCGGGACCGCGGTCGATCGTGCTCGTGTCGGACGGCGACGACACCTGTGCTCCGCCCGAACCCTGTGACGTGGCACGGGAATTGAAGCAGAAGGGTGTGGACCTGGTCGTGCATTCGATCGGGTTCGCGGTCGACGAGAAGGCCCGGGCACAGCTGAGCTGCATGGCACAGGTGACCGGCGGAACCTACGCCGACGCCGCGGACGGGGCCGCGCTGGAGCGGATCCTGCCCCGCGTCACCGGTGCGGCGCTGCGCAATTACGCGGCCTCGGGCACCCCGATCGTCGGCACCGACACCTACCGCACCGCACCCGTCGCGGCGGCCGGTCACTACCTGGACACCATCGGCCAGCGCGAGAAGCGGTACTACGGCGTGGACGCGCCCGCCGGTGGGACGGTCTATTTCACGGGGCTGATGTCGTTCCCGCGGTTGCCCGACATCAACGTTCTCGATGATTTCAACACCGTGCAGATCCGGGTCTACGACGCGAACGGCAAGGACTGCAACGTCTTCGAGACCGATCAGGCCTCCCGCTCCAGCGACGGCGTCACGCTGTCCGTGAGCTCGACCTTCCGGGGCGCGCAGGAGAAGGGCAGCGGCGGCTGCCGGGGCGCGGGACGCTACTACTTCGAAATCACCTGGGACAGAACCTCCGACGGCCTGCCGCAGCGGCTGCCCCTGGAATTGCTGATCGGCGTCGAGCACGGCGTGACCGATCCCGGCCCGGCCCCGAGTTCGGAGCCGACCGCGCTCACCGATTCCGGCGGCCCGGATCAGCCGGTCACCGGCGGCGCATCCCTGGCAGCGGCCGCCACCCTGGACGGCAGCGGGCACTACACCGACACCCTGCAACCCGGCGAGTTCGTGTTCTACCGGGTGCGCGCCGACTGGGGACAGGGCCTGGCGTACCGGGTCGATTTCACCGGCAACGGCGGTTCGGGCACCGAAGCCACTTCCAATATCGCGACCGCGCTGTACTCCCCGGTCGGCGCGGAGGTCGACTTCGACACCCACGTCTACACGGGAAAGGATGTGTCGCTACCGCTTTCGGGCAAGGTGATGGCCACGGTGCCCATTCGATACGCCAATCGCACCGCCTCGACCGCGCGACTGCGGCAGGAAGCCCTCGCCGGCTGGTACTACATCGCGGTCAAGGTGGGCCCGCCCGCGACGGCGGGGGATGAGCGGCCGGTCCCGGTCCGCTTGACGCTGACCCTGGCCGGGAATCCCGAGCCGGGCCCGGTCTACGAGGCGGGAGCCGCCGACGCCATGCCGGCCGACAGGACCGGCGCGCC